>JABDLZ010000103.1 GCA_013001705.1 Flavobacteriales bacterium | reverse complement strand
GGCCCAAGCTGAAGTCAGTGCTTCTTCGGCATCTTCACCTTGGAGTTGTTGTCCAACATCATAGGCCACGCCTGAGCGATCGGCCGTATTGAGGATCACCCGTTGGTCTCCGGAAACTACTTCCACTTTACCTAGTGTGCGATCCCAGAGATAGCTGTTACTGCCGGCAAAGGTCCATTGCACATATCGGGTCTGATCCCAGGCATCTACATTGCAGGCATCCAAGATCCGTTGGGCCAACTGCTCTGCTGCAGGACCTTCCTGCCCCGTGGGCATGTCCATGCCTTGGCTTTCTCTGAGATAGAAGAATGCTCCTATCCCGATGACCAGGATGACAGCAACGATTTTGAGAATTCTCTTCATAGCGATCCTATTACCACTCTTTACTATTCGGTCCGAGCCAGTGCCCATGGAGTCGGAGTAATTGTTCCAGTATATCTCGGACACATCCTTCACCTCCTTTGCGGTACGAGATATAGTCGCTCACTTCTTTGACGGCATCAGTCGCATCTTGAGGACAACAGGCCAGTCCTACGATTTTCATCACGGATCGGTCAGGGATGTCATCTCCCATGTACAGTATGTGTGTGGGGTCCAATTCATGCTCTGAGATATATTGATCGAATACCGCGAGTTTATTCTGTGACCCCATGAATACGTCCTGCACTCCTAGGCCGAGGAATCTCTCACGTACGGCTTCTGAACGACCTCCAGTGATTACAGCGATGCGATAGCCGCTCTTCACAGCAAGCTGCAGGGCATAGCCATCCTTGACATTCATCTTGCGCATGGGCTGTTGCCCTTCGATAAGGTAGAGTGTATTATCGGTAAAGACTCCATCTACATCGAAGATGAGGGTCTGTATATCCTTAAGTTTCTCTTTATAGTTCTTGGTCATTCTTCTCTTTTATGATCGATCGTGAGATGGCCTCATAGACATCCTTGAAATGAGGATGATCCGCTAAGAGCTTCATCTGTTTATCCATGGTCAGGTCATCTTCACGAACTGCCGGTCCGGTCTGACTCTCGATGGCAGGGCCGCTATTATGTAAGGTATGCTCCATGAGGTCTTGGAAGATGCGCCTGTCCAAGGCTACCTCAGCGCAAAGGACATCGGCCATATGAAGCAGGTGATTACTGAAATTGTTGAGTATGACTGCGATCAAGTGGGCCATCTTCCTGCGTTGACTGTCCATTTCCACGGCTTTGGCACCAAGAAGGGCGATGAGGTCCATGGCGCGTACAGATGCATAGTCCGAGTCGGATTCCATGATGATATTCATGTCATGCCAAGTCATCTGCTGGCCCTTGGCGATAGACCGAAGGGGCCAGATGACGGCTCTACTCCGTTGAGGGAGTACACTCAAGGGTGTCGATCCCGAACAGTGGACGACCAGTGCCGAGGTCTTGGGGATAGATCGAGCAGTTTCATGGATAGCGTCATCACTCACTGCGATCATAATTATCTCGACCTCCGGATCGAGATCCTTGGGTGCGTCTACATAGGTCGCCTCCAGGTCACGAGCAAGGGCTGCACCTTCTCCCGGGTTACGTGAGTGTACTTGGCGGATTTCACACCCTTTTTCCTTCAGTCGTCTACCGAAAGTGTATGCTACGTTTCCCGAACCGATTATGATGACCCTAGGCATGGCCGTGAAAATAGATGAATATGAAGAGATAGCTAACCCGGTCCCAAGGAGAGAATGTACTTATCTAGGCTCGCTATCTGTATGCTTCAGTGGGCTCCAGAGTTCGTTCGGATTGCCATACTCCCTCTCCACTCGAGCGATGCGTACACTATAGCTGGTATACCATTCCTTGCTCCCTCGTTGCTTTGCGAGTATGTGATCCACATCCTTACTCCATTGGTGGATGGAATCCAGATCTTTCCAATAACTGATGGCGATTCCCAGCCCATCCCGCACTGCATCCTGATGAAGGAATCCTGCATAGGTCTTGGCCTTCTCCATGAGTAGGTCGTTCGTTGAAATGTAGTCATCCTCGACCTCGCTGCGAAGGGAGGTGAAGATCACTGCGAAATATGGGGCGGAGGGTCTCATTCAGATAGTGTATTCTGGAACTCATCGATCCTTCGATTCATGTACCTGAACCAAAGAGGAGGGACCAACGCAAAGAGCATCATTCCCGGGTATCCCGTAGGCATCTGGGGGCTGGTTGTAAGAGAATTCAGCAGTTGATAGTGTTTGTTGGCCTTGTAGTGATGGTCAGAATGTCGAGATAGCTCGAAGAGTACCACGCGTCCGATCACAAAATCCGAATTCCACGAGTGGTGGTGTTGGACACGCTCATATCTCCCATTTTCTTTCTGCCTGCGCAGAAGGCCGTAGTGTTCGATATAGTTCACAGTCTCTAAAAGGACTATACCTAGGATGGCCGCAATTAGAAATGCTATTGTCGCCATCAGCCCGAAGACTCCAAAGATCACCAGTACAAGGAGGATCTGTGCAATGGAATACTTGATCATCTTGTTCTGGACGTGAAACCAAGAGAGACCTTTTCGTTGGAGACGTGCAGCTTCCAACTCCCAGGCTTGTATGTAGCTTCCGATATGGGAACGGATCCAGAAGGAATAGACGGGCTCATTCCTACGAGCAGTGGCAGGGTCTGAAGGAGTGGCTACATTGAGGTGATGGCCATTGTTATGGTAGGGGATGAAATGATTCTCCAATGAGGTCAGCATCAGCACTTCGCCTAAGAAATGATCCCAGCCCGGACTTCGATGCCCCAGTTCATGTCCCACATTTATCCCGATCACACCACACATCAGACCCATGGAGACGATACGACCTATCAAGGTGAAGGTATCAAGCCCAGGCTCTTTGATCTGTACGAGGAAGAGGATGAGTACCGTGACCTGAATGGGAACCGTGAGATAGAGCAGGTAGTCGTAAAAGCGATCCTTTTCAGCTAGGACTTGTTCTCGCTGATCGAGATTGCGTGCATCCGGTCGGATGAACAATTCTACTAGGGGTACGAGACCGAAGAAGAGGATAAGAGGAAGGAAACTAAGCACTCCATAGGAGTAAAAAGAGATGAGCACCGTGATCGGCAAAGAGAACACCGTCAGATACTTCAACTTCCTCATGATACACCTATTCTGAATGATCCGATAGGCCCTTGGGATGTACGTATCTCTATATGGTAGATACCTGTAGGGAGCGAATCCAGGGACGTGGTGGGTGACCGGCTACTTAGTACGGCACGACCTAAATGGTCGCGTACGATGAATGAAGAGGAAGGATAGAAGAGATGCACACTCTGGAATTGCGGATCATATTCTATCCAGCGGGAGAGATCGCTAGTATGTGATTCTGAGAGAAAAGAAGCACAGTCTGGAGCTTCAGCAGGTGATTCTGAAAGAGCGCCATTCTGCACCCACCAGTGTTCCCAAAATCCGCCCATACCAGTGTTCCAGTCGTTCAAGTCAAGGTATTTGCTTCCTTCCCAATCCCCTTGCACATGATAGACTTTGACGGCTGCCTGTGACCGGTCCCAGGTCAGTGGTACACCGGACTCACATGTCTCGGGTGTGATAGGTCCTTCGCAATTGGCCTGGAGGAAATACGCATTGTCATCATAGGTGGGATACTCACCGAATACACGGGCTACTCCGTTCTCATCGATACACACTGCCGTGTATTCATCACAGGCGATCCCTCGAGAAAGCACACCGTGATCGCTGGCCATACGGGCGAGAAACGCCATGTGCCTCCCTTTGCGGTCTGGATCATCATAATGAGTGTCGGTGATGGTATGGGTCAAGAAGGGGAGATCCAAGAAATCCTGAAATCCTATGGTCAAAGTGCTCGCGTAGGGATTGCTCAAAGCACTGGCCGAAGTAATTGTACCATTCTGTGCCGAGAAATAGGCACCTCCGAGTACGGCCATTCCTGCACTGGTGCCCCCTATGGGAGCTTGTTTCTGTGAGACATGTTGCTGGAGCAGCTGACCTACGGGACTGTCCCTCCAATAATCCACGTAATTCCATTGATCGCCTCCGGCCATCCAAATGGCCTCGGCCTTGCTGATGCGGTCCAGCACAAATGGATCTTCGGCTGCACTTTCATTGTTGAAGACGATGGTCTCCACGGACTGGACGTCCACTCCGAGGTCGGAGTAGAGATAGTCATTGTATCCATCACTGCCTGAAGCGCGGATGACCAGGATGTTCCCGCCACCGGACCGCTGCAAGAACCAGATCATGGCATTGTCATGTTCTGAGGCTCCACCCATCATGCAGGTGCCGGGTAGGGTGGTGGTCAATACATCGGTGGTATCGCCTGTGGGGTAATAGGTGTAGGATTGAGCAGAAAGGGAGAAGCAAGTTAACAGAAACAGCAGGGCCAAGAGCGATGATCTCATGCTACGAATTTAGGAAGCATGGACCTTTAATGAAACCGAGATGCGCCTACTCCAGAACCTTGTCGCTCTCCAGGTCCCACAGGGTCTTGGAGATGCTCTGTCCGTTCTTGAAGTAGTAGGTGCCACTCAGAGATACGACCTTGTGGTATTCGTTGGCCTTGTTTCCGATGACCACGATCCTACGGATCACTTCTTTAGAGCCTTCCGTATAGGTCTCTTCGGTCACTCCTTGAGGATATTCCTCTGCGAGCTCTGATTTCTCATAGTCCATGGGATCCTTCCCGCTAGCATAGGTCTCTTTCGCATGTTGTTCCTCGTAGTTCTCTTGTCGTTTTCTTGCCGAATTCTCTGCCAGATCCCTCTGAGTCTCCGCATGACGTTCCTTACGCCTATCGATGGACTCCGTATTGGAGACCATACGCTCTTCGGCCATGGAATTCTTCACTGAGGCCAAGTCTTCTTTGAGTTCTACGATACTTGCATACGCATCTTCACGGGAGTCATCGGCCTCTTGCGTCAGACGTCTATGGGTATCCTGGATCTCCGACTTCCGTTCGATCGTTTCATCTATTCGATCGGTGTGAATCTCGCTTCCTTTCTCTGCAATCTCCTTTCGGCTCGTACGGTAGTCAGCTACCTTATCCACGTGTTCATCATAGGTGCTATTGCGGTCATAGTATTTCTCTGAGAAGCTCTTGTACTTGGACCGTAGGTCTTCTGCGATCTCGCGATTGTCCTCGATCCTTCCTTCTTGATCTTCACTGTAGTCTCTGCTGCGGCTCCTGATACCTTCTTTGTAGTCGGCCATGTCAGAAGCGGTGTCTTTGAATTCCTCGTTGAATCGTTCCGCTGTTTCTCGTTGATTCTCCCGGTAGGCTTCGGTCTTCTCCACATTCTCATCTATCCGAGATCCGGCTCCACGTTGTAGATCCGTCTGGGTCTCATTCCAGCGCTCCTTATCGGCCGTCATTGCATCCCATTTGGCCTGAAGTCTCCTCCTACGTTCTTCGGCCATACGTGCATCGATATCCTCTTCTGAAGAGTTGGTCAGATCACTCCCTCTGACGAACTCTTCTTTCTTATCCCGTTCTTGACGCTCTCTGGCTTCCCGCTCGGCTTGGAGTCTTTCAGCTTCGGCCAATTCAGCCAAAAGTAGATCGATACGCTCTATGCGGGATTGTGGGTATTTCTCTTCGGGTTTCAATTCCCTTGCATCCACATAGATCTCTCGGGAGTCGCGATAGTCTTTCAGATTGAAGAGTTCATCAGCATCTGCGATCAGCTGATTGTAGCGGGTATCCAATTCTGCTGCCGCAGATTCCTGTTCACGCAGTGCGGCCAATGAATCTGCTTTTGCTTTCTCTTGGGCCAAGCGTTCGGCTTCATCTTGTTCTGCGGCCAATCGGTCGGCCTCTTCTCGGGCCTTACGTTCGGCCTCTTCTTGAGCCAAGCGGTCAGCTTCCGCTTGCTCTCTGGCCTTGCGTTCAGCCTCTTCCTGAGCGAGCCGTTCGGCTTCGGCCATATTCGCCCTCTGATCGGCCAGTGCGTCTTGAGCCTGTTTCAATTTGTCACTGGCGCCACGATCCTCTGGGAAGAGCGAAAGGGCATCCTCATAGGAGGCGATGGCATCTTGATATTCTTCTGAGCCCATGGATGCATCACCCTCTGCGATGTGCTCATCGAATTCTGCTTGCTTGGCGGCCAAGGCTTCTTGCTCGGCTTTACGCTTCTCATCTTCTGCCATCTGAGCGAGCATGTCTTCATAGGCCTTTTGGGCCCGGGCGAGGGCGTCCTTTGCATCGCTATTGTCCGGATAAATGCCCAGTGCACTCTCGAATTTGCTGATGGCCTCTTGGAAATCATCATCGCTCATGGCGTCCTGGCCATCCTTCATCAGCCCATCGAATTCTGCTTGTAGAGCTTGTGCGTCAGCCTCGGCTCTGCGTCTGGCCTCTTCAGCGAGGCGCGCTTCTTCGGCCAGGCGTTCGCGCTCGGCTATGGCCGCTTCAGCTTTTTCGATCTGATCGGCCGGGTAGGGCTCATCCTTCACCTCGATAGCCGCTCGATATTTCTCGATGCTCGCTTCCCATTCGTCCTTGCTGAAGAATCTATCGGCATCTGCGATCAGGGCATTGTATTGCTCTTCCGCTTCTTGAGCAGCCAACAGGGCATCACGTGCACTGGTGGCATGTTCTATCTTCTGCTGTACCGTCTCATCCCCTGGAATCACTTTGAGTGCCTGTTGGTATTCAGCGATACCTTGATCGTATTTCTCTTCTGCTACCAACGCATCGGCATTCTTGACCAGTTGATCGAATTCTGCCTGTTTGGCGGCCAACTCTGCTGCCGCTTTGGCCTCAGCTTCTAACTGGGCGATACGATCCTCTGCTTCTTTGATCCGGTCTTTGGGATAGCTCTCTTTGGATTTCAGTTCACTGGCCTGACGATACTTCGTGATGGAAGAAGCATAATCTTCTGAATCGAACAGACCATCGGCTTCTGCTATCAGCGCTTGATACTCGGCATTGAGTTCTTCCTCCGCCTGGTAGTCGTCTCTCGCTTTGACGGCATCGGCCAATTTGCTTGTGGCATCTGGATGACCAGGAATGATATCCAATGCATCCTCATAATGGGTGATAGCGGCATCGAAACTCTGTGCGCTGAGAGACTGGTCACCTTGTTGGATGAGTTCTGCTACCTCGGCCTCATCAGCCTTGCGTTTTTCTTCTGCTGCTAGAGCCTCTTGTGCTTTTTTCTTTTCATCCGATGCATATCGATCACCGGATTTTATGCCTAGAGCACCGTCATATTGGGCAATGGCATCTTTCCAATTCTCTTGTCGCACAGCGGCATCACCTTTATCGATGAATTCCTGATACTTGCGCTCGGCTTCTTGCTCTGCCAAGAATTCATCCAGCTTTTCCTGTGCATTGGCCAGACTGGTCTGGGCCTGGGCATCATCCGGTTTGATATTGACTGCACCTTGGAAATTCTCCACAGCACTTTGATAGGACTTCTTGCCCATGTCCGATTTACCATTGGCCATGAATTCCTTGAACTCTTCCTCTAGGCGCTCAGCTTCTAGGGCAGCATTCTCGGCATCTTTGGCTGCTTGATCATTCGCTCGTTCTACTTCCTTCATCAGGCGCATGATCTCAGCTTGTACCCGCTGTGTATAGGCCATGTCGAATTCGATGTTCCCTTTGGTCGGATCGTACTTACCCAGTCCGATCGGTTCATCCAGAACGGCAAAGTCCACATTCTCGAACGTGGTGAAGAGACTCATGTCCGGGTTCATAGAAAAACCGCCTCTACGGTCTTCCTCTGGAATGCCTCGTGTATCGATCTGGATCTTCTTGGCTACATAACCGGGTTTCTCGAAGATGAGGGTGTAGTTGAAATCCAGGGGAAGGAAGTACTCATACTTCCCTGAAGATGAAGTGGTCTGAGAGTCGAAATTCTTTCCATTCTGCTTCACTCGAATGGTCACATCGGCCAATTTTTTTCGCGTGAAGTAGTCCTTGACATTCCCATAGACATACAGATCAGCACTCTCTTGAGCGTGTACATCAAGGAATGAAAGGCTCAAGATAAGAGCCAAAACACTATATATCAGTGGGTTATGCCTGAACATGGGTATGCTGACCATTCCGATCGAGGACCATCAAGATCCAGACCGAATTTAGCCATATAAGTATTAACGATTTTCAAGTCACAATGTTCCACTGATCTTAAGGACTAGATTCCTTGGATTTTCGGGACTTCAACGTTGCTTTACGACTTATTATTGACCAGATGTTCAGTTACTGGGAGCAAAGAGAAGCAGCACGTCCATTCGATATCCTCATCATCGGTGGAGGAATCACCGGATATAGCACGGCTATCGAGTGCAAGATGTACCGACCGGATATCCGTGTAGGTCTATTGGAGAAGAACAACTTTCAAACGACCGCCAGTTCTAAGAATGCGGGCTTTGCCTGTTTCGGATCGGTGAGCGAGATGGTCTCGGACCTCAAGGGGACCAGTGAAGACGATTTCTGCGAATTGGTGCGTAAGCGCTGGGAAGGGCTACGTCTGCTGCGTCAACGGGCAGGAGATCAGTATATCCGATTCAATGAATCGGGAGGCTACGAGATATTTAGGGATACCGATAGTTACTCAGCAGCTATGGAAGAGGTCCCCAGGTTGAACAGACTCCTGCGCTCGATCATCGGTACGGAGGTCTTTCAGCCGGTGGATGATATGGATAGATTCGGCTTCAGAGGCGTACAGGGTATGCTGGTCAACCGCTATGAAGGTCAGCTCGATCCCGCCCGTATGATGTCGCGATTGCGACAAGTAGCCAGAACATTGGACGTTGAATATTACACCGCTGAAGTCACTTCTATCGAAGAGAAGAACCACGATGTGGAGGTCTCCGTCTCTGATGTGGTCTTGAAAGCAAGTCAGGTCATCGTGGCCGTCAATGGGCTGGCTTCGGAATTCCTGGATCTAGAAGTCAAACCAGCACGG
>JABDLZ010000102.1 GCA_013001705.1 Flavobacteriales bacterium | reverse complement strand
GCTAAGAGGTCGATAAAATCATTGCAAGAGAAGGTGGACTTTCGAGTCCGCCTTTGCTTGCGTTAGAATATAGTCCTTAAAAGGTCTGAATTATAGCACAGGCTGTTGAGGATTTACGGGCGTAGCTCAGTTGGTAGAGCACCGGTCTCCAAAACCGAAGGTCGTAAGTTCGAGCCTTACCGCCCGTGCTTAGAAAGTAGCAGAACAGAGAGATGGCAGGAATCAAGACATATTTCGAAGAGTCGTACAGCGAGTTGATGCATAAGGTCTCTTGGCCTACATGGAAAGAACTCCAGTCAAGTGCCATAGTCGTGCTCATCGCATCGATGATCATTGCTCTTATCGTTTTCTTGATGGACTATGTATTCGGAGTGAATACCGGGACAGATAGATTGTGGGATGGTCTGTTAGGTCTGTATTACAAATTCATCGGCTGAGTCGACTAAAAACACAAGGCTTTTACATGAGCAATACAGAGAAAAAGTGGTATGTGATCCGAGCCATCAGCGGCAAGGAGAACAAGGTGAAGGACCTCATCGAGTTGGAGATCGGCCGTGCCGGTCTTGATGACTTCGTTGGGCAAGTCCTGATTCCCAAAGAGAAGCGTATCCAGATACGCAACGGGAAGAAGGTGAGCAAGGAGGTCAACCACTTTCCTGGTTATGTACTCATAGAAGCAGCTCTGGTAGGTGAAGTACCGCACATCATCAAAGGAGTGACCAATGTCATCGGATTCCTCGGTGCCGAGAAACGAGGAGAACCTGTACCGATGAGACAGACAGAGGTCAATAGAATATTAGGAAGAGTGGATGAACTGGCAGAGAAAGATGCCGAGTTCAGTATTCCATTCTATGTGGGAGAATCAGTGAAGGTGATCGATGGCCCATTCAATAGTTTCTCAGGAATCATTGAAGAGGTCAACGAAGAGAAGAAGAAGCTCAAAGTCATGGTGAAGATCTTCGGAAGGAAGACACCCTTGGAGTTGGGCTACATGCAAGTGGAGAAAGAGTAAGAATTTTTTTTGAACCGTTGTTAGTTCTGGCTCCTTGTCGGAGCGCTTCCCGTGGACGACAACACTATTTATAATGTAAAATGGCAAAAGAGGTCAGTGGATTGATCAAATTGCAAGTTCGAGGTGGCGCAGCCAATCCTTCGCCTCCTGTAGGACCCGCTTTGGGTGCTAAAGGGGTGAATATCATGGACTTCTGCAAGCAGTTCAACGCCCGGACCCAGGACAAGGCTGGTAAAGTACTTCCTGTCGTGATTACCGTTTATGGTGATAAGTCTTTCGACTTCATCATCAAGACGCCTCCGGCAGCAGTACAGCTCTTAGAAGCAGCCAAGCTGAAGTCAGGTTCTGCTGAATCCAATAGGATGAAGGTAGGGTCTGTTTCTTGGGATCAGGTGAAGGCTATCGCAGAAGACAAGATGCCGGATTTGAATGCATTCACCATCGAGTCTGCAATGAAGATGGTTGCCGGTACTGCACGCAGTATGGGCATCACTGTCAAAGGCCCCTCACCATTTTAACTAATACTTCGGAACAATGGCGAAAACTTCAAAGCGTATGCGAGAGGCATTGTCCAAGTACGACAACGCGTCCTCATACAATCTGGCTGATGCATCGAGCATCATCAAGGAGGTCTCTAAGACCAAATTCGATGGTTCGATAGATCTCAGCGTACGATTGGGTGTGGATCCCCGTCAAGCGAACCAAATGGTGCGCGGAACGGTCTCCCTACCTCACGGTACGGGAAAGGATGTGCGTGTACTCGTACTTTGTAATGCTGACAAAGAAGGTGAAGCTACCGAGGCCGGTGCTGACTTTGTAGGTCTGGATGAGTATGTCCAGAAGATCAAAGGTGGTTGGACGGATGTAGATGTGATCATCTGCACCCCCAACGTGATGGCACAGGTCGGAGCCTTGGGTCGGATACTCGGACCACGTGGTCTGATGCCCAACCCCAAGACCGGTACAGTTACTATGGATATAGGGAAGGCTGTCCAAGACGTCAAAGCTGGTAAGATCGACTTCCGTGTAGATAAGTACGGAATCGTTCATGCTGCCGTGGGCAAAGTATCCTTCGATGCAAAGAAGATCGAGGAGAATGCGCGCGAGCTCTTACAGACACTTATAAAGCTCAAGCCGAGTGCCTCAAAAGGTACCTATGTGAAGAGCATATATATGTCGTCAACTATGAGCCCTAGCATCCAGATAGACCCTAAGACAGTCAGTGTTTAAGCCGGATAATTAGAATAGAGATGACACGAGAAGAAAAGAACAAGTTCATCGATGAGTTGGCTGAGAAGCTCAGTAACAGCTCCGTTCTGTATCTGGCGGACACTTCCGAGCTCACAGTGGAGAACACCAATAAATTGAGAAGGTCCTGTCACAAGAACAATGTTTCCATGCAGGTAGTGAAGAACAAGCTACTGAGGAAAGCATTCGACCGTGTGGAAGGACATGACTATTCTGAATTGTATGAGACGCTTTCAGGTCCCACATCGCTGATGTTCAGCGAAGTGGCCAACGCACCTGCAAAGCTTATCAAGGATTTCAGAAAGAAACATGATAAGCCCATCCTGAAAGGGGCATTCATTGAAGAGGCGATATATATAGGAGATGATCAACTCAGCTCATTGGCTGATCTGAAATCCAAAGAAGAACTCGTTGGAGAGATCATCGGACTATTGCAATCACCGATCAAGAATGTCGTTTCAGCTCTCCAATCCGGTGGAAATACAATTTCCGGATTGGTCAAAGCGCTGGAAGAGAGGGCATAATAAGAACAGAATTAACAACTTACAAAATCCAATAAAATGGCAGATATCAAAGCACTCGCAGAAGAGCTTGTGAATCTCACAGTTAAAGACGTAAATGAACTAGCTACAGTACTCAAAGATGAGTACGGTATCGAACCTGCTGCTGCTGCAGTAGCAGTTGCCGCTCCTGGTGCAGGAGGCGGAGATGCCGGTGGTGGTGAAGAGAAGTCTGAGTTCGATGTGGAACTCAAAGCTGCAGGAGGTAACAAACTCGCAGTAGTGAAAGCAGTAAAAGAGCTCACCGGTCTTGGTCTTAAAGACGCCAAAGAGATGGTGGACAGTGCTCCTAGCGTAATCAAAGAAGGAGTTGCTAAAGATGAGGCTGAAGCCTTGAAGAAGCAACTTGAAGAAGCTGGAGCCGAAGTTGAGCTCAAGTAAGCTGCACCCAACACACTAAGGAGGTTCAGGCCCTGAAGGAAGCTTTCAGGGTCTGGACCCTTTCCTGTTTAACAGGATCAACCCTTTTTTAAGCTTCCACCTAGACATTAAACCCATCATAGGCTGCGATGAAAAATACTAGCGAAAGGATCAATTTTTCCAAGTCCCCATTCACTACAGAATATCCGGATTTCCTTGATATCCAGCTGAAATCGTTCAGAGAGTTCTTCCAACTCGAGACCAACCCTGAAGATCGGACCACCGAGGGTCTCTACAAGGTATTCTCTGACAATTTCCCCATCACCGATACCCGGAATCAATTCGTACTCGAGTTCCTGGACTACTTCATCGACCCTCCTCGATACACCATCCAAGAGTGTATCGATAGAGGAGTGACCTATGCGGTACCGCTCAAGGCAAAACTCAAGCTCTATTGTACGGATCCAGAGCACGAGGATTTCGAGACCATCGTCCAAGATGTATACCTTGGAACCATCCCTTACATGACGCCCAAAGGATCATTCGTGATCAATGGGGCTGAGCGTGTGATCGTATCACAGCTCCACAGAAGTCCAGGGGTGTTCTTCTCGCAGAGCTATCATGCCAACGGTACCAAGTTGTACTCGGCCCGAGTCATCCCATTCAAAGGGTCTTGGATAGAATTTGCAACGGATATCAACTCGGTCATGTATGCCTACATCGACCGAAAGAAGAAACTACCGGTGACCACCCTTTTGAGGGCCATCGGTTATGAGACAGATAAGGACATCCTCGGGATTTTCGATCTGGCGGATGAGGTCAAGGTCACCAAGACCGGCCTGAAGAAATACCTCGGTCGCAAACTTGCCGCTCGTGTTCTGAAGACATGGATCGAGGACTTCGTGGATGAGGATACCGGTGAGGTAGTATCCATCGAACGTACCGAGGTGATCATCGATCGTGAGGTCATTCTGGAAAAGGACCACATCGAGCAGATCGTGGATTCAGGATCCAAGACCGTGATATTCCACAAGGAGAATGTCAATACGGCCGACTTCACACTCATCTACAATACACTTGCTAAGGATACCTCCAACTCTGAAAAAGAGGCCGTGGAGCATATCTACAGACAATTGAGGAATGCGGAGCCACCAGATTTGGAGACCGCTCGTGGAGTGATCGATAAGCTCTTCTTCTCTGAGCAGAGATACGATCTCGGTGAGGTAGGAAGATTCCGCATCAACCGTAAACTCGGAAGCGATACACCTATCGATCAGCGTACACTGACCAAGGACGATATCATCTCCATCATCAAGTATTTGATCGAGTTGGTCAACTCCAAGACCGATGTGGATGACATCGACCACTTGAGTAATCGTAGGGTCAGAACGGTAGGTGAGCAGCTCTATACGCAGTTCGGAGTCGGACTGGCGCGTATGGCCCGTACCATCCGTGAGCGTATGAACGTACGTGACAACGAGGTATTCACACCAACTGACCTGATCAATGCCAAGACATTGAGCTCGGTGATCAATTCCTTCTTCGGGACCAATCAGCTCTCCCAGTTCATGGATCAGACCAATCCATTGGCAGAGGTGACGCACAAGAGGAGGATGTCCGCTCTCGGACCTGGAGGTCTATCCAGAGAAAGAGCAGGATTCGAGGTACGTGACGTACACTATACGCACTACGGTCGACTGTGTACCATCGAGACACCTGAAGGACCTAACATCGGACTGATCAGTTCCATGTGTGTATTTGCCAAGGTCAACAAGCTTGGATTCATCGAGACTCCATATAAGGAGGTCAAGGACGGAAAGGTCCAGGCCAAATCGATGACCTACTTGAGCGCTGAGGATGAAGATGACAAGGTCATCGCTCAGGCCAATGCGCAGGTGGATAAGAAAGGGAACTTCGAGACCAAATCGGTCAAGGTCAGAATGAAAGGGGACTTCCCGATCGTTGCACCAGAGAAGATCGACTACATGGACATGGCGCCCAATCAGATCGCATCGATTGCCGCATCTCTTATCCCATTCTTGGAGAACGATGATGCCAACCGTGCATTGATGGGATCGAACATGATGCGTCAGGCGGTTCCATTGATGAAGCCGGATGCTCCTATCGTAGGTACAGGACTCGAACCTCGTGTAGCCCGTGATTCTCGTGTACTTCTCACAGCAGAAGGCACAGGTAAGGTGGAGTATGTGGATTCAGAGAAGATCGTTATCCGCTACAACCGCAGCGATCTCGAGAAATTGCTCAGCTTCGATGAGGATGTCAAAGAATATCCATTGATCAAATTCCAGAAGACCAATCAGGGATCGATCATCAACCTGCGTCCAACGGTCAAACTTGGACAAAAGGTCAGCAAAGGCGATGTGCTCTGCGAAGGGTACGGAACCGAGAAAGGTGAACTGGCCCTGGGTCGTAACCTGAAAGTGGCCTTCATGCCATGGAAAGGGTACAACTTCGAGGATGCCATCGTGATCTCTGAGAAAGTGGTCAAAGAAGACCTCTTCACTTCGATACATATCGATGAGTATACCTTGGAAGTAAGGGATACCAAACGAGGTATGGAAGAGCTCACTGCAGATATTCCAAACGTTTCTGAAGAGGCCACCAAAGACCTCGATGAGAATGGAATGATCCGCATCGGTGCTGAGATCAAAGAGGGAGATATCCTGATAGGTAAGGTCACTCCGAAAGGGGAGTCCGACCCGAGTCCGGAAGAAAAACTGCTCCGGGCCATCTTCGGTGACAAAGCCGGTGATGTGAAGGATGCTTCTTTGAAAGCCTCCCCTTCATTGCGAGGAATCGTAGTTGACAAGAAGCTATTCCAAAGAGCGGTCAAAGACCGTAAGGCAAAAGCAGCTGATAAGCCTATCCTCGAGCAGTTGGAGAAAGAAGAAGCCAACGAGCTGAAGGAACTCAAGAGCCAATTGGTTCAGAAACTCTTCAAACTCGTCAGCGGAAAGACTTCACAAGGGGTATTCAACCACTATAAGGAGGAGTACATCAAGAAAGGAGTCAAATTCACTCAGAAGGCGCTGGAGAAAGTAGACTTCCTGGTCGTAAGCCCGAAGGGTTGGACCACCGATTCCAAGCTCAACGCTCAGATCGGAGAGGTACTGCACAACTACCACCTCAAGTACAACGAGATCCTCGGGAAGTACAAGCGTAAGGTCTTCCAAGTTTCCGTTGGAGATGAGTTGCCGAACGGTATCATCAAGATGGCCAAGGTCTATATCGCCAAGAAGCGTAAGCTCAAGGTTGGGGATAAGATGGCAGGTCGTCACGGTAACAAGGGTATCGTAGCCAAGATCGTTCGTGAGGAGGATATGCCTTACTTGGAGGATGGAACTCCAGTGGATATCGTACTCAACCCACTGGGTGTACCATCACGGATGAACCTCGGTCAGATCTATGAGACCGTACTCGGTTGGGCCGGTCAGAAACTCGGTGTCAAATTCGCTACTCCGATCTTCGATGGAGCCAGCATGGATGACATCGTCAAGTACACCAAAGAAGCTGGAGTGCCTACCTATGGTACCACTCAGCTCTACGATGGTGAGACCGGTGAGAAATTCGACCAGCCGGCCACTGTGGGTGTGATCTATATGATCAAACTATCCCACATGGTAGATGATAAGATGCACGCACGTTCTATCGGACCATACTCCTTGATCACTCAGCAACCATTGGGTGGTAAGGCACAGTTCGGTGGACAGCGTTTCGGTGAGATGGAGGTATGGGCCCTCGAAGCATTCGGTGCTGCCCATATCCTGCAAGAGATCCTCACGGTAAAATCAGATGATGTTGTCGGAAGAGCCAAGGCCTATGAGAGCATAGTGAAGGGTGAACCGCTACCGACACCAGGTATACCTGAGTCATTCAATGTATTGCTCAATGAATTGAGCGGATTGGGACTCAACGTGACCCTGGACTGATCGATCATCCTATTGACAACATTCTAATAGAAAGTTCAACATGGCATTTAGAAAGGACAACAAACCATCAAGCGACTTCACATCGATCACCATCGGATTGGCTTCACCAGAGCAGATCCTCGAGCGATCATACGGTGAGGTCCTGAAGCCGGAGACCATAAACTATAGGACGTATAAGCCTGAGCGTGACGGTCTCTTCTGTGAGCGCATCTTCGGTCCTACCAAGGACTATGAGTGCCACTGTGGTAAATACAAGCGTATCCGTTACAAGGGTATAGTCTGTGACCGCTGTGGGGTGGAAGTGACCGAGAAGAAAGTACGCAGAGAGCGTATGGGGCACATCCAGTTGGTGGTTCCTGTAGCACACATCTGGTACTTCCGTTCCCTACCCAATAAGATGGGATACCTC
>JABDLZ010000101.1 GCA_013001705.1 Flavobacteriales bacterium | reverse complement strand
TTGGCCAATCAGGTGGTAGAAGAAGTCAAGATGCACTTCCAGCAGATGGTGTTCGATACGGTCATCCATCGCAACACCACATTGGGCGAGGCACCGAGCCATGGCAATACCATCATCATGCACGATGCATCGAGTAAAGGGGCGGTCAACTACTTGAATCTGGCCAGGGAGATCCTGCAGAAGAACAAAATGACCAAGCTCTCAGAGGAAGATCGGATAATCGCGTTTGAAGATGAGTAAGAAACCCGCTTTGGGAAAAGGGCTGAGCGCCCTTCTGGAGAATGCCGATACAGACATCATGATGTCACGTGCTGGATCTGTTTCCGATAATCCGGAGACGGTGGGCAGTATCAGTGAGATTGCGCTGAGTGAGATCGAGGTCAACCCCTTCCAGCCGCGTACAGAGTTCGACAAGGAGGCCTTGATGGAATTGGCCGGTAGCATCAGGCAACACGGCATCATACAGCCTTTGACGGTGCGAAAGCTCGGTCGCGGGAAGTATCAACTCATCTCAGGAGAACGCAGGTTCAGGGCTTCTCAAGCGGCAGGTCTGGAGCGTGTGCCCTGTTACATCCGGATTGCCGATGACCAGACTGTACTCGAGATGGCGCTTGTGGAGAACATCCAGCGTGAAGACCTCAATGCCATAGAAGTAGGGATCTCCTACCAGCGATTGATCGAAGAATGCGACCTCACTCAGGAGCAATTGAGCATCAAAGTGGGTAAGAAGCGCAGTACGATCACCAACTACCTGCGCCTGCTCAAACTCCCTGCAGAGATCCAGAGCGGTCTTATGCGCAACAGCATCTCCATGGGACATGCACGCGCGCTTCTGGGATTGGAAAGCGAGAAAGAGCAACTCAAGGTCTATGAGCGTATCCAGACGGAAGGACTCTCTGTGAGAGATGTGGAGAAACTGGTGCGCGGTGAAGAGGATGCGAGCAAGAAGGTCATGCCCAAAAGTCCCGGTCGACCGAGTCTCTCATTCGAGCAGCAGCGCTTCAAAAGTGGCTTGTCGAGATTGCTGGGGAAATCGATCAAATTGAAGATGGATAAGAATGGTAAGGGATCGATCGTTATACCTTTCGAGGACGATGACGAGCTACGTGATATCGCCCATTCCTTGGACATCTGATGAATGACTAGAATCCCTCTTTTTCTTATATTTATACTGCTGTCGTCCAGCGTTTTATGTCAGTCTAATTCAACTGATAGTTCATATTTACATTCTCCCAAGAAGGCCACACTTCTCTCCACCGCTCTCCCGGGTGCAGGGCAGGTCTACAACAAGAAATACTGGAAGCTCCCGATCATCTATGGAGGCTTCGCGCTCTCCATCTATTATCTCAATGACAACCTGGACAACATCCGCTATTTCAAAAACAATCTGATCGCCATCCAGGACGATGATCCCAATACGGTCAATGAGACCTCATTCACCTCTACGCAGTTGAACGACATCATCGATCAATACAAGAACTGGCGCGATCTGAGTTATCTGGCAATAGGTGCCATCTACGGACTACAGATACTGGATGCCCATGTGGATGCCCACCTCTTCTATTTCGATGTGGATGAGGACTTGAGCATGCAGGTAATGCCTTTTGTATCTACTAGTTCTCCAGGTGTGGGTCTACATCTGGCCTTACAATTCTAAATTCATACCCTATGAGCAAACCCTTGCAGATAGGCATAGTCGGTTACGGGAAGATGGGCCGCATGGTAGAGGCCATCGCCAAAGAACGCGGTCACTCCATCGCTTTCAGTGCGGGTTCGGGAGATACCTGGTCCCGGGCCGATGTCATCATCGAATTCACACGTTCTGAAGCGGTCATTCCCAACATCGAAAGAGCGATGGATCAAGGTATACCCATAGTCACAGGCACCACGGGATGGAAAGAACGTATCGAGGAAGTGACGAATATGGTAAACTCGAAAGGGGGAAGCATGGTCCATGCCAACAACTTCAGCCTGGGCGTGAACCTCTTCTACGATGTCAGTCGCAGACTGGCTCGGGCCATGGCACCGCATCCCGACTACCGAGCGCAGATGGAGGAGACACACCATCTTCAAAAACTCGATAGCCCGAGTGGAACGGCCATCAGTCTGGCCCAGGACCTGATCTCAGAACATCCTGCCTATGACCGCTGGCAGAATCATGAATCCACTGAACAAGGAACTCTACCCATAATCTCAAAACGTGAACCCGAGGTGCCCGGAACCCATATCATTACATGGGAGAACGACATCGATACGATAGAGATCAAGCATACCGCGAAGAATCGGAAAGGATTCGCCCTGGGAGCGGTGGTCTCGGCCGAATGGTTGATCGGCCGTAGCGGAGTCTTCACCATATCCGATGTCATCGGATCCATGAATAACGCATTATGAGCATACCTGCAATCCTTTTGATCCTGACGGTGGTCGCCACCTATGCCAGCTTATGGAAACTCTTCCAGAAGGCCGGCAGAGCCTCTTGGGAGGGATGGGTCCCTATCTACAATCTCTTCATCTGGCAGAAGGTCACCAGCCGTCCGTGGTACTGGGCCTTGATCCTCTTCATCCCCGGGGTGCAGTTCCTCATGCTCATCATTATGAATGTGCAGCTGGCCTGGTCCTTTGGACAGCGGGGCACGCTCAATACCATTTTGGCCATTGTAGCTCCATTCTACCTCATCCCCAAGATGGCCTTCAGTGAGGATATCACCTATACCGGCAATCTCAATTGGCGGAAGGAAGGGAAGAAAGGCGGCACACGTGAGTGGGCCGATGCCTTGCTCTTTGCCATCATCGTTGCCTTCATCGTGAGGACCTTCGTATTTGAAGCATTCACCATTCCTACGCCATCCATGGAGAAATCCATGCTGGTGGGAGATTACCTCTTTGTGAGTAAGGCACGCTATGGGGCCAAGATCCCCGAGACCCCGATCTCCTTTCCGCTGACTCATCATACCCTGCCTATTCTCAATGTCAATTCATTTCTCGATTGGCAGAAACTCGACTACTACCGGCTACCGGGCTGGTCTGAAGTGGAACTGACCGACCCTGTGGTCTTCAACTATCCGCTAGGTGATACGGTCATCGTGGAGGACGAGGTCACTTCCTGGTATCAGTACAAACGCAACTTCGGTTTCAGACAGGCCCGTACCCAGAATGAATTCGAGAAGAACTACCGATCCTATGAGAAGGCGGCTGCTAATTTCTTCTTGCGCAATCCCCAGTTCACCGTCAAGGTGCGTCCCAAGGACAAGAAGGAGAACTATGTCAAGCGATGTGTCGGTCTTCCGGGGCAGACGCTCGAGATCAGCGATGGCCTGCTGACATTGGATGGCGAGCCACTACGCGATATCCCGGGGCTGCAACACGATTACATCCTCTTCACCAATACCACCATCACCAATGTGATGAAGGACCGACTGAAGGAGGACTATGGCATCAATTACTCGGACTTCAGGACGAATCAGATCCAACCCTATGTGGTCTCTTTGACCGATGTGCAAGCCGAGCAATTAGGTGCCATGAACTACGTGGACACCATGTACAAGGACATCCGACCCAAAGAGGTCATGTGGAATCCAGGGGCCGTGTGGGCCATCTACCCCAATCATCCGGACTATGATTGGTCCCGGGATAATTTCGGTCCCTTGCTCATTCCTGCCAAGGGCATGAGCATCGACCTCACCTTGGACAACCTCCCTCTCTACCGCAGGGCCATCGAAGCCTATGAAGGCAACACCGTATCTGTGCGTGATGGGAAGATCTTCATCAATGGAGAAGCCGCTGATTCTTACACCTTCACTCTGGACTACTACTGGATGATGGGAGATAATCGGCATCGCTCGCAGGATAGCCGCTTCTTCGGATTCGTTCCAGAGGATCACATCGTAGGTCGACCTTCTTTTGTCTGGCTCTCGCTCGATCAGGAGCTCGACCTCTTCGATGGCAAGATCCGATTCAGTCGTATGTTCAAAGGCGTGGACTGAGGTGGCCGAGTACAACGAGGTAGTTTCCCCCCTTCCCTATTTCGGTAATATCACCTTCTATGCGCACCTCGTGCAACAGGATATGCTCATCGACCTGCATGAGCACTATGTCAAGCAAAGCCTTCGCAACCGATGCGAGCTGCTAGGTTCACAAGGCCCGTTCACGCTCAGCGTCCCTATCCATCGACCCAGCGGGGTCAAGACCCCCTGTAAGGACATCCGTATCAGCTATGCGGGGAACTGGCAACATGAGCACCTGCAGGCCATCCGCAGTGCCTACGGTTCAGCCCCTTTCTTCATCCATTATATCGATGCGATAGAATCTGCACTCTCCCAGAATCCGGAATATCTGGTGGATCTCAATCGAGTCCTGCATGAGGCTCTCGCACCGCTCATCGGAGTGCCTGCTACCTTGAGGATGAGCGATCGCTATATCGAATCCACACCCGGGGTGGATCTGAGACCGAGTATGAAGACGGGGCGACTTCAGAATGAACGATACATACAGGTCTTCTCAGACCGAATGGACTTCGTCCCCGATCGGAGCATACTCGACCTTCTTTTCTGCCTCGGACCAGAATGCACGGACTATCTGCTGAGACAGTCCTTTGCCCCTCCTACTTCGTAACCTCCACCTGCTATTTCTCGTAGATATCAATCGAGTATTGAATCACGAGAGGTATGGCAACACTGAAGCACGATTGGCTCACTGAGCATCTGATAGATTTCGAGTATAAGAAGTACGTACTACTAGCGTATTTGCAGAGGAGCAAGCACGAGTTCGATGAACTGAAGCTCTTCCCTACCCTGTCCGACCTGATATTCCACTACAGGAATCTTATGCACTATATCGAGTGCAAGGAACTCATCGATGAGAATCTCCCTGTAGAAATGGCCGGTGTGGACATCAAAGCGATGAAGCTCATGTACGAGCGTATCTCGCAAGACGATGAACTGATGGCCATCCTCAATGAGATCGTGGCCTATGCCATGCCTCAATTGGAAGATGCGATCTATGAAGGCCGTGAGATCTATGAGATCGTAGAAGAACACATCCGCATGGATGTCGTGGGTCTGGTGCCTCTATACACCGCAGAAGGATATTTCATCCTTTCCAACGATGAGGAAGACGATGCCTACGTATACCGATACGATGTCTCGTCCATCGAGAAGCCGGATGAATCCTACCGTACGATCAGTTCTCAGTTCATCAAGAAGGTGACCAAGAGCAAATATGAGTGCGTGGATGATGTCAAGCTTTCATTGGTGAAGGACTATGAAGACCTTCCCAACCCGGCACTGTACAGATTCCACTCGACTCTGCAGGTACCTCATGAAGAGACTTTCTTGCCTATCAGCAAGCGTATACTTCTGAAAGAGATTTTGAAAGCAGCCTGATCAGGCTTCTACCAGATCTTCTCTGCGCTCGGATTTCGTAGCGCTTTCCCGCAATTCCTTCTCGGCATAGTCATGGCCGATCACTTCTGGATGTATCTCCAGACCGTTGATGTGCGAGCCATAACGCTGAGCGAATTTCATTTTCCTGCTTTCCAATTTGGCCGGACTGGTGAATATCATGGACCAGGCCTCCTTGAATGAACGGCTCTTCCTCACATCCTTGACGATATCCGACCACTCATGGAAATTGAGGGTGATGGGATTGTAGGTACCCACCGGTTTGGTGATGCCGTAATCCGCTTGTTCTTCTTCCGGCTGGAAGGTCCCGAACATGCGATCCCAGATGATGAAGGTCGATCCGTAGTTCTTGTCCAGATACTTCTCATTGCGTGCATGATGCACCCGGTGGTGTGAGGGTGTAGTGAAGATATACTCGATGGGTGCAGGTAGCTTGCGGATGTACTCCGTATGGATCCAGAACTGATACAGGACCTCTATCTGGTGGCAGATGAAGAAGAGCACCGGATCGAAGCCCATCATAGCGACCGGGATGAAGAAGACGATCTTGATATGCTGGGTCCAACCTAGACGGAAGGATACCGACCAATTGTATTTCTCACTGTTATGATGCGTGACGTGCGTAGCCCACCAGAAGCGATTCTCATGTGCCACCCTGTGGGCCCAATACCTGCAGAAATCGATGCAGACGATGCAGAGAACGAAGACCCACCAATGCTGGGCAAAGGAGACCTCACTCCAACTCGGCCCTAGATTCCACGGCACCAGATTGTAGAAGAATAGAATGACCCCGAATGTGAGGAACTTCAGTCCGGCCGACATGGCCACATTGACCAATCCGATGAAGGTGGCCGACACGGTATCCAATCCATCGTAGTAATCCTTCTTCTTGAAATAGCTGAGCAACCACTCCAGAACGACCAGTGAGATCATAGGAATAGCGGCTGCTTTCACGATATTCAGACCTTCCAAGGATGCAGCCAGTGCTTCGAAATAGACAGGATTCTCTCGCATCTAGAAAATTTGAACTGCGAAAGTGTCCATAATACACGACCCGACCAAATGCTGTGCATAATTTCAAGGTGCTCACACTTCGTATCTTCCGCCACACAAAAAGAACAAAATGGCAGCAATAACATTGGGTGGAAACCCTTGCAATACGATCGGAGATATTCCTTCTCAAGGACAACAAGCTCCTGACTTCCAACTGGTACGCGATGACATGACCGACTTCTCCTCTTCCGACCTGACTGGAAAACGGGTTGTGCTCAATATCTTCCCCAGTGTCGATACCGGGGTGTGTGCAGCCTCTGCCCGTAAATTCAATGAACTGGCCTCTCAGATGGACAATACCCAAGTGCTCTGTGTCTCACGCGACCTGCCTTTCGCTCAGAAGCGATTCTGCGGGGCCGAGGGTTTGGATAACGTCATTATGCTCAGCGACTTCCGTACAGGGGATTTCGGCAAGGACTATGGCCTGACGATCACCGATGGCGCCTTCAATGGACTCCACAGCCGAGTGGTCATCGTGGTGGATGAAGATGGCAAGGTCCTACACAGCGAGCAGGTGCCCGAAATCGGTCAGGAACCCGACTACGATGCGGCCATGGCCGTACTTTAAAGACAATCATGAGGAGCAGTAGCTCCTTCATGGCTGTCTGATAGACGATGGTATATGATATCTCCTATCGCCCAAAGAAGGTCCTAGAGACCATCGATGCCCTGACAGGACCTTCATTCAGCCTGCTCCAAAAAGTGCGTATGAACGGCTCGGGATCGCCCCGATTGCTCATCCATGCCTGCAGTCCGCTCATACTCGAACGGCTGGCACGCACCGATCAGATGGTCTACTGCAGCATCGAACTCCGGCCCAAAGGGATATTGGTCCATTTCCAGAGCAATCTGAATGTCTTTGTATGGCCGGTGGCCTATCACCATCTGAGTATCTATCAGAACGGTAGCTCCTGGTCCATACACGGAGGTGGGCAATTCATGAAAGTGAAATGCAGGAGCAGTGAGAACTCGATGCGCAATTTCCTGCACAAGCTCTTCGAACATCGCGACCGCCATTGCGGCAACAGCATCGATCAGGGTACGGGGTCGTGACCCGATCCTCCCCAGGGCGTACAGCGTGATATGCGTTTCAGCGCCAACCAGGATCCCCGCACAGGTCCATGCTTTCGTAGGGCCTCCACTGCATAGTGACTACAGGTAGGTGTGTAGCGACAGCTGGAAGGCAAAAGAGGAGAAATAGCCCATTGGTAGAAGCGGATAGGCAGAATGAGCAGATCGGATAGCAAGTTCTTCACGATGCTTCTTCTGTAGTCAGAGCCTGTACCGCCAGTGTATAGGATGTCAGTCCGAATCCCGTGATCACTCCGTGACAGTGCTTGGCCATGAGGGACTGATGGCGATACTCTTCGCGGGCATGCACATTGGAGATGTGAACTTCGATCACCGGGCTCTCGATCGCAGCCACTGCATCCCCGATGGCCACCGAGGTGTGCGTATAACCACCCGCGTTCAATACAATCCCATCCACCGTGAAGCCCACCCGATGCAGTTCATCGATGAGCTCCCCTTCTACATTGCTCTGGAAATAGCTGAACTCCACTTGAGGGAACTGCGCGTGCAGTCTCTCCAGAAAGGACCGGAAGCCCTCTTCTCCGTAAATATCCGGCTCACGCTTTCCCAATAGATTCAAATTGGGTCCGTTGATAATCGCGATACGCATGGCGCAAAGGACGTGATTTATCCCCTAAGCTTGTAGGGATGATCTGGCAGATAGAGATACGCGGATTCGAGAACCACCTCAAGCTGGAGCGTGGACTCTCGCCCAATACCCTGACCGCATACCGCATGGACGTGCAGAAACTGGCCGACTTCATCGAAGAAGAGGCGGGCGGTGTCTCTCCTCAGAAGGTCGTTCTCGAGCATCTCAAGCAATTCATCTCCTCCCTGCAGCCCCAAGGCATCAGCAGTCGGAGCCAATCCCGTATCATCTCGGGTATCAAGGCCTTCTTCAAATACCTCCTACTCGAAAAACTCATCAGCGAAGACCCTTCCGAATTGCTGGAAGCCCCCAAGATCGGGATGAAACTGCCGGTGACCTTGAGCATAGAGGAGGTGGACCTTATCATGGCCACCATCGATCTCTCCCGCCCTCAGGCTACCCGAGACCGGGCCATGCTCGAGGTGCTTTATGGATGTGGACTGCGGGTCTCCGAGCTCTGTGAGCTCCTCGTCAGCAATCTCCATCTCAAAGAGGGCTTTGTCAAGGTCATCGGTAAGGGAGACAAGGAGCGACTCGCCCCCATCGGTGGACAGGCCGTCAAGCATCTGAAGCTCTATCTGGAGAATGACCGCGTGCACCGTGATCTGAAGAGGGGATTCGAAGACCATGTATTCCTCAACCATCACGGCCGGAAGATCAGTCGGGTCTCGGTCTTCAATATCATCAAGAAACTCTGCGAGCAAGCCGGTATCCGAAAGAATGTGAGCCCCCACACCTTCCGTCACAGCTTTGCCACCCATCTCGTACAAGGAGGTGCCGACCTCCGGGCCGTACAGGAAATGCTCGGTCACGAATCCATCACTACTACCGAGATCTATTCCCATCTGGACCGAGAATACCTGCGCTCCGCGATCATCGATTTTCATCCTTTGGAAAGAGGGGGAGATGATTAGATGATTAGATGATTAGATGATTAGATGATTAGATGATTAGATGATTAGATGATTAGATGATTAG
>JABDLZ010000100.1 GCA_013001705.1 Flavobacteriales bacterium | reverse complement strand
CCTCTGGTAGTCCGATGATCTCCACAAAGACAGAGGTCTCAATTACAGGACACACGCTTTCACCATCCGCAGTGAGGGTGATCGTCACTCCGCCATTGATAGAATCATTGACTCCTGGTTGGTATGTAGTGTTCAATGCATTGATGTCATCAAAGGAGCCATCACCATTTGAGGACCATTGGTAGGATATGGCATTCTGGACCATACCAAAAAGAGTGATTTCTTCATTGGAACAGATCTCCTCAGGAACTAACTGGATATCTACTATAGCTGAATCGTAGAACACGATAGTGCGGGAGTCGGTATCAGCACATATCCCTTCACCTACTGTCCAAGAGATGACATAAGAGCCTGCCTCCGTAGCATTCAGCTCGGTACTTGGACTATCGGCTGAGACTATGACCAATGCAGGGTCGCTCGTGCTCCATTGCCCCTCATCATTGTTTGCACTAATCATATGGGATGAACCGCAGACCTGAATATCGAATCCATCGATCTGGGCAGTCTCCGGCTCTAGATACCTCAGGAGGGTCGTATCGGAAGTCGAACAGCCACCATTCGACACGGTCCATACGGCCAGATATTCTCCATAGCCTGATAGATTATCGATCGGGGAATCGGCCACCACAGAGTTATATAAGAAGCTTCCTGAAAGTATGTCCCAGGTTCCGCTTTCACCGGGTCCGGCAGGAGTGGCGCTGAGGAAGTTGTCTTCCAAGTCACAGAAGGTCAGTGTATCAGGGGATTGAGCCACCGGAGTGGATAGGAACTGTATGGTCACCGTTCCCGAAGAGTCACATCCATTGTCACCTGAGAAATTCCATAAGAAATCATAGCTACCCAGCACACTGACGGTGACCAAGGCGGATGGGTCTGCACTACTAGTGCTGAAACTCACTGCACCAGGACCTAATGGGAACCACTCCCAAGTGCCGTTGCTGGCCGTTGCGGGCATCTGGTATTCAAATGCACAGACGGTCGTATCCACTCCAGCGTATACTGGGGCTGGATCCAGGAAGGTCACTTCAATACTATCCAGACCTATGCACCCAGAGACATCATGGGTCTCTTCAATGAAGAACCAATAGATGCCCGCTGTCGTCACGGTGACCGTAGGGTCCTCTATTTCTGAATCATCAAAGCCGATAGCACCTGGGCCTGATGCAGACCATTGTATCAGGGAATTATCGATGCTTCCATCCAAGGTCAGGGATGAACCACAAACAGTTGTAGCTGCTGCGATGGCAGGTTGTGGGATTTCTGCACCCATGACTATATCGACTTCGAGAGCATTCTGACAGGAAACCTCATCATCTATCAAGACCACATCATAGGTACCGATCGCCAGGCCAGTAGTATCAAAGGTGCTTCCCTCTAATGAGATGATGGTCCCATTGAGATCGACCGAATAATCACCACTTCCGGTCAATATCTGCAGATGTATCTCCCCGTCATCACCGTCACAACCAGTATCAACAACATCCATGGAATAGTCCAGACTGGGAAGTACGGCCACTTGATCGGTCGTACTGCAACCGTTACCGGCATTGGTCCCTTGTACTTCAAATACGCTTTCTTGAGTGGGTGTGAATACAGGGTCCGGACAATCGGTACAGTTGAATAGACTTACTGGATCTCCTGAGATACCACTCCACGAATAGTTGTCACTTCCTTCTGCCTGAAGTTGCACCTCTTGGCCTGCACAGAAGTAGATATCCTCACCAGCATATACCCCTGGTATGATCTTGAAGAAGAAGGTTTCTTGAGCGATCCCAGAAAAATCACAAGCGTCATCGGTAACTACGATCGATACCGGGCCTTGGCTGTAGTTGGGGTTGGCCGTCCAGCAAATTTCCACATGTACGGGATTGGTGCCGGTCACATTCACGCTGGCTCCGGGAATCACTTCGTCTATATTGGTATGTACACTAAGTTCTGCCCCAGCGTTAGGGGAAGTGAAATCATAACTCACACAGAAGTCATCACCGTAGCACATCTTCAATGAATCATCGGAAAGGAGTGTGGCTGTCCCTGATTCCAATGTGAAGTGTGGGTCAAGTGATGAAGGCGGAGCATCTGAGCAGTTCTGGATATAGAATATCTGGTCGAAGACCTGTTCACCGATAAGTGTCCCAGAGGTGTCATACTCATCGACTTTGACCGCTATGGTATAGATTCCTGGATCGGGTGTATTGAAAGAGATGTTTCCGGTATTTGGGTCGATGGTCGCCCCGGTGATGGGTGGGTCGCCTGCATATCCGACCTCATAGGTTGCGGGCATAAAATCCCATGCCCCGTTCGGTACGAGTGCATCTGTGAATGAAAACTGCAGACTATCGTCTTGATCGGGATCATACAGTGCGAGATTATAGTTCACATCCTCATTGGTACAGAATGTTGGAATCGACTCGACCGAACTTTGTGGAGAAGTGTTGCACGGTGCAGCTTGGGGATAGATGACGGCATGTGCGTATTGGTCTACTGCGGAGGTGTTGTCCAGGTTGATGCTCTCTATCCGATACCCCACCTTCCATCTGAGTCGTATGAACTCATGACTGCCATCATGGGTCAGGGTTCCTTCATAGGTGAGTTTGTAGAAGCCCTGCACTCCACCACCATTACACATGGACTGATCGAGCTGTGCTGGGCATATCTGGGAGACCTCTTCCAAACCGACACGGGTGAGATTGACTACTTCAGGATTGAAAGGGGATTTGATGACCCGGACCGACTCCAGAGTGCTTGGATTGGAAATAGCACAGTTATAGAAGATCTTCAGTCGTATCAGATACTCGGTATCGGATACACACTCATAGGCCAGATTAGCTCCGGCAAAGCGCTGTGCATCACCTTGTACGGTGCACATGACCAGCGCGATGAGAGGGATGAGTTTCTTCAGTGTCAGTTCCATTGGGTATCGCGTTCTACCTCTGGTTTGCGATTCCCCTTGCAGTGGGCTTGCAAAGTTAACCTCTAAGTGGATGAGAATCAAGGGTCAAAAGTGATTCTCCGATACGAATCCTAATGGGGTCTGATTTTATTTGAACAAAGAGTCGTTGACAAGGTTCGGTAAGGTGACTCTCAGCTTGGGCTCTTGCTCCATGGCCCGCTTGATGGCGAAGAGGGCTTCGTCATTCCGGGCCCAACTGCGTCTGGCTATGCCATTGTTGACATCCCAATGAAGCATAGAACGTAATCTTCGCTCGGCTTCCGGGCTTCCATCGAGATACATTCCAAAGCCTCCATTGATCACTTCTCCCCATCCTACTCCGCCTCCATTATGCAAGCTGATCCAGGTGGCACCTCTGAAGGCATCCCCTACAAAATTCTGTACGGCCATATCTGCGGTAAATCGCGAACCGTCATAGATATTGCTGGTCTCACGATAAGGTGAATCGGTGCCGCTCACATCGTGATGGTCACGACCAAGAACCACTCCGCTCTTCAATTTTCCATCGGCAATAGCCCGGTTGAAGGCGGAGGCTATGCGCATTCTACCTTCCGCATCTGCGTAGAGGATGCGTGCTTGAGAGCCTACTACCAATTTGTTCTTCTTGGCCCCCTCTATCCACCGGATATTATCCGACATCTGTTGACGTATTTCGGTTGGTGAATCTTGCATCAGTTCTTCAAGAACGTCTGCCGCCAATTGGTCGGTGGTATCCAGGTCTTTTGGGTCATTGCTGCAACATACCCATCGGAAAGGTCCGAATCCATAATCGAAACACATGGGTCCCATGATATCCTGTACATAGCTAGGATATCTGAATTCAGTCGTATCCCCTTTGACATCAGCTCCGGCCCTGCCTGCCTCTAGCAGAAAGGCATTTCCGTAGTCGAAGAAGTACATCCCCTCTTGATCAAGTGAGTTCACAGCTTGGACATGACGCCTCAAGGATTCCTCGACCTTCTCCTTGAATTGCTGCGAATCATCGACCATCAGTTGATTGGACTCATCATAGCTGAGACCTACAGGATAGTAACCCCCCGCCCATGGATTGTGCAACGAAGTTTGATCGCTTCCAAGGTCTACTTTGATATTTCGCTCGACCAGTCGTTCCCAGAGGTCCACGATATTGCCCAAGAAAGCATAGGATCGAGCTTCGCCTTGGGACTGTGAGCGAAGCGCGGCATCGATCACTTGGTCGACATCTGTGATTACCTCATCTACCCAACCCTGCTCATGCCGTTTATAGGCTGCTTTGGGGTTGATCTCTGCAGTGATGCTGGTCACTCCAGCTATGTTGCCGGCCTTGGGCTGAGCACCGCTCATACCTCCTAGACCAGAGGTGACGAAAAGTTTTCCCTCCGGCCGACCGTCTTCTAGTTTACGGCTGGCATTGAGAAGGGTGATGGTCGTTCCATGTACGATTCCCTGTGGGCCTATATACATATAGGACCCCGCGGTCATCTGCCCATACTGGGTCACACCCAGAGCATTGAAGCGCTCCCAGTCATCGGGCTTGCTGTAATTCGGTATCATCATGCCATTCGTCACCACCACACGGGGCGCCTCAACATGCGAAGGAAAAAGCCCAAGAGGGTGCCCTGAATACATCACCAGGGTCTGTTCCTCGGTCATCTCGCTCAGATATTTCATCGTCAGGCGATATTGGGCCCAGTTCTGAAAGACAGCACCATTCCCTCCATATGTGATCAACTCATAAGGATGCTGGGCCACAGCGGGATCCAGGTTATTCTGGATCATGAGCATGATGGCGGCTGCTTGCTCGCACTTCGCTGGATAATCTGAAAGACTCCTTGCATGCATAGGTAACTCAGGCCGGAATCGGTACATATATATCCGACCAAACTCTTCCAATTCCTGCTTGAATTCGAGAAGCAGGGTGTCGTGCTGATGACTCGGGAAATAGCGGAGTGCATTTTTCAGGGCGAGTACTTTCCCTTCTTCATCTAATAGCAGCTTTCTCTTTGGAGCTCGGCTGATCTCCGGGTCAAAAGCAGGATAGGCCGGAATCTTCTGAGGGATTCCTTCTGCAATGCTTTTCTGCAATGAAATGGTGCTCTCTTCGATCATATTCTGTCTTGCGCTTTGGTCTCATTGGGATACGGACAGTGACGACATCCGTTATTACAGCAGTATCCCCGTTTCAAATGATAGGATTCGGTGAATACCATCAGGCCTTCGTCATTGAAATAATAATCATCCTCTGCCAGTGTCCTGTTCATCTTGATCCGGGTAAGAAGTATCTCTTATCGCGTGTGTAAATATCGATAGATTAGTCCGTATGGATTGGACCCGTTCTATGAGTTCAAGGCTGCACGAAGTGAAATTCGTTCAGAAGGACCGCCCTGTGGTCTCATTCTCAGTGCTCAGAGAAGATGAGATTCACCCCATAGTTTCTGGGAATAAATGGAGGAAGCTGAAATATCCTCTCTTGAAGGCAAAGAAGAACGGCACCGAGGTCCTCGTCACATTTGGAGGTGCATATTCAAATCATATCGCTGCCACCGCCTTTGCCGCCAAGGTCTCAGGGCTTCGAAGTATCGGATTGATTCGAGGCCATGAACTTCAAGTAGAGAACTCCACGTTAAAGACCGCCCAAGAGAATGGCATGCAACTCCAATTCGTTGATCGCAGTGCTTATAGGGAAAACAAGCAAAAATTGATCGAGGACTTGGGTCTGAAAGAAGCATTCATGGTCATCCCTGAAGGTGGTGCATCTCTCCTTGGGGTGAAAGGATGTGAAGAGATTCTGGACGAGCGGATGGAAAAGTACACCCATATCAGTTGCAGCGCAGGTACGGGTACCATGGCCGCTGGACTGTTGAAGAGCCTGAGATCTGGGCAAGTTCTTGAAGTCTATTCAGCCTTGAAGGGACACTTCCTTTGGCAGGATATTGAGAAAATGGCCGGTATCAATGCAGATAGACTCCGGTTGACAGATGCCTATTGCTTCGGGGGATATGCTAAGACCGATGACGCACTTTTCTCCTTCATGCGGGCATTCTATGATCAGACCGGTATCCCCTTGGATCCTGTCTATACCGCAAAATTTTTCTATGGTGTCATCCAAGACATGTATGAGGGAACATTGCCGAAAGAAGGTCGGGTTTTGGCCATCCATTCCGGTGGCTTGCAGGGAATCGCGGGTATCGAGAAGCGGGATGAGGTGACTTTATTCGATATTTGAGTTCTGGCCTGAATATTGGCTCAATCACACAGAAAAACACATCATGAAGAATCTAGCACTCTGTATGCTTATCGCCCTTTCTATTTCCTGTGGGAATAGCAAGGTGGTGACGACCGATGTTCAAGATAGACCCTTGGACGCTAAAAAAGTCGTGACTGAAATGGGTTATGAACAGAAGACGGACCCATATACGATACAATCGGCCGAAGTAAAGGGCACATTCCTTCATCTTCAGGTGGAGTATAGCGGAGGCTGTGAAGGCCACACCTTCGAGCTCTTCACTGATGGTTTGATCATGAAGAGCCTACCACCGAAACAACGGTTCTATTTACGGCACTATGCTCATGATGACACCTGCGAGAGTATGATCCAAGAAGATATCGTCTTCGATCTGGATGGAATCGTGTCTGAAGGGAACTCCCTTGTCATAATTCTTGAAGGATATAAGGGAGATCTCAGAATGAATTTCTGAACCCTCTATCAACAATCGATCGTTATTAGCGTTGATAACTCAGGCTAGCCCTCCACACCCCCTCCAGATACATTTGTTGTTCAATCGTCAAGTCAATGACTATGCAGTCAATGAAGGTTCTGGTCCTATGTCTTTTCACTTCGGTGATAGCATCGTCTCTTCATGCCAGTGGAGAGAAGTCGGATCGTGATCGCTACATCGAGGAGTGGAAGGAATTGGCCATCGAGCAGATGTACGCACACGGCATACCTGCCAGCATCACTTTAGCCCAAGGTATATTGGAGAGTGGCAATGGAAAAAGTATCCTGACCAGACAGGCCAACAATCATTTCGGCATCAAATGTCATGGTTGGGACGGTCCGGGCGTATTCAAGGATGATGACCGCAAGAATGAATGTTTCCGCAAGTACAATGAGGCCAAGGATTCATTTGAAGACCACAGTCTTTTTTTGAAACGGCCGAGATATCAAGCACTCTTCGAACTTGATATCAAGGATTATAAGGGATGGGCCAAAGGATTGAAGAAGGCCGGATATGCTACCGATCCCGCCTATGCTCGTAGACTTATACGTATCATAGAAGATAATGAACTGTACCGCTACGATGAGGAGCTGTTGGCTTCGGTAGATAAGGTACAACAGCAGGCCAAACCCAGATTCGAAGAGCAGAGCAGATTGAATTCTGCAGATAGAGAGGTCATCGACTTACGCAGATACCGCGAAGTGTTCCAACATGCCAATGCGGTCCGCTTCGTCAAAGCGCGTCAAGGAGATGACATCCACCTGATCGCAGAGGATCTCGATCTGGCACCTTGGCAGATCTCCAAGTACAATGACCTTCCACGTCATCATCGATTTTCTGGAGGAGAGGTCGTATTTATCCAACCCAAACGCAAACGGGCCACGGCAGAATATCATATCGCCATCAAGGGAGAGACCTTGAGGACCATTTCTCAGCGATACGGGGTCAAACTTAAATTTTTGGTCAAGTACAACGGACTTTCTGCAGATAGTCCCTTGAGCAGTCGCACCAAGGTGCATCTTCGCAAACCTTCCGGCTGACAGCGAGTCCTTTTCTTTATTTCTTTGCGCGCTACAATTCAGATATACGATGAAGCGGGTAGAGATCTCTAACATCCTTTCAAAACCTTCACTAGGAGATGCAATCACGGTATGTGGTTGGGTGCGGACATTCAGAAATGACCGATTCATCGCTTTAAATGATGGATCCACGCTCAAGAATCTTCAGGTAGTAGTGGATGCTGAAGAGCTTGCCAGCGAGGTATTGAGAGAACTGAATACCGGTGCGGCCATTCAGGTGAGAGGAAAGCTTGTAGAGTCCCAAGGAGCAGGGCAGAATGTAGAGATACATGCGGATGAGGTGACCATACTTGGGACCTCTGATCCTGAAGAGTATCCGCTCCAACCCAAGCGCCATAGTCTGGAGTTCTTGAGAGAGAAGGCCCACCTCCGCATGCGTACCAACACCTTCAGCGCAGTTTTCCGCATCAGGCACGCAGCTTCCTATGCGATTCATCGCTACTTCAATGACAACGGTTTCTATATGATGCATTCCCCCATCATAACCGGAAGCGATGCCGAAGGAGCCGGGGAGATGTTCAGAGTGACATCCTTGGATCTAGAAGACCTGCCGAGAAATGAAGAAGGAAGAGTAGATGTAAGAGAAGACTTCTTTGGAAAAGAGACCCATCTGACCGTATCTGGACAGTTGGAAGCAGAATTGGGTGCCTTGGCGCTCGGCAAGGTCTACACCTTCGGCCCTACATTCAGAGCAGAGAATAGTAACACCTCTAGACACCTGGCCGAATTCTGGATGATCGAGCCGGAGATCGCTTTTGCCGATCTGCAGGATGACATGGATATGGCAGAGGATATGATGAGATACATCATATCACATGTGATGGAGAATTGCAAAGATGACCTCCATTTCTTGGAGAACAGAGAATTGCAGGAAGACAAACAACGCCCCATGGCCGAGCGGCAGGAGATGCCTCTGGGCCAACGATTGGACTTCGTGAAGGATAATCCCTTCGAGCGCATCACCTATACCGAGGCGATCGATATACTTCGCAATTCCAAACCCTTCAAGAAGAAGAAGTTCAAATTCCCAGTGGAGTGGGGTACTGATCTACAGAGCGAGCACGAACGATTCCTTGTGGAGAAGCATTTCAAGAAACCCGTGATCATCTATGACTATCCGGCCGGTATCAAGGCATTCTATATGCGTGAGAACGAGGATAAGAAGACCGTGGCCGCCATGGATGTCTTATTCCCGGGGATCGGGGAGATCATCGGAGGGTCACAGCGAGAAGAGCGCTTAGACGTGCTTAAACGGAAATGTGAAGACTTCGCTATCCCCGAAGAACATGTCTGGTGGTATCTAGAGACCAGAAAATTCGGGACGTGCCCACATGCCGGCTTCGGACTTGGTTTCGAACGGCTCATCATGTTTCTCACGGGTATGGGGAACGTAAGGGATGTAATACCTTTTCCAAGAACTCCACAGAACGCTTCGTTCTGACAGAACTTAAGCGTTTTCCTTCTTTACAATTGATAGGCAATGCGGCCGTTCGACCTACTCTTTCATCCAGAATCAGGAATTGAAGAGAAATATTCACACTACGGTGTTGTATTTAAGAACGTTTCGTTTAAATTTGCACCCCCTTAAACGGGGAGTGTACTAGTATAGCTAAGATTAAATAGCTGCAAATGCCTACAATACAACAACTTGTAAGGAAGGGACGAACGTCCAAATCGAAGACCAGCAAATCTGCTGCTCTGAACTCCTGCCCACAGCGCAGAGGAGTATGTGTGAGAGTATATACCACCACTCCTAAGAAACCTAATTCTGCCATGAGGAAAGTGGCCCGTGTTCGTTTGACGAACGGGAATGAGGTCAATGCCTATATCGGAGGAGAAGGTCATAATCTACAAGAACACAGTATCGTGCTCGTACGCGGTGGAAGGGTCAAAGACCTTCCAGGTGTACGTTACCACATCGTACGTGGAGCTTTGGACACTGCAGGTGTACAAGGCAGAACGCAGCGCAGAAGTAAATACGGTGCTAAGAAGCCTAAGAAATAAGCTGAGCCATGAGAAGACAAAGGGCCAAGAAGCATATCATCCTACCTGATCCGAAGTTCAACGACATCACGGTCACCAAGTTCGTCAACAATATGATGATGGACGGTAAAAAGGATAAAGCATTCAAGATCTTCTACGATGCGATCGATATCGTGGATGAGAAGTCAGAAGACGAAAGCGGTTTGGAGGTGTTCAAAAAAGCATTGTCCAATATCTGCCCAGGTGTGGAAGTCCGCAGCCGTAGGGTAGGTGGTGCAACTTTCCAGATTCCTACTCCTATAAGAGATAGCCGGAAAGTTAGTATGGGCATGAAGTGGCTCATCCTTTTTGCTCGCAAGAGAAACGAGAAAGGTATGCACAGGAAACTGGCTGCTGAGATCCTAGCAGGTGCCAAGGAAGAAGGCGCTGCTTACAAGAAAAAAGAAGACACGCACAGAATGGCAGAAGCCAATAAGGCATTCTCCCATTTCAGATTCTAAGACCAAGCAACAGGATTACTTGATAAGAAGATGGCAAGAGATTTAAGAAATACAAGGAATATCGGTATCGCAGCACACATCGATGCCGGTAAGACCACCACCACTGAGCGTATCCTCTATTACGCGGGAGTGAGCCATAAGATAGGTGAGGTCCATGATGGAGCAGCCACTATGGACTGGATGGAGCAGGAGCAGGAGAGAGGGATTACCATCACTTCTGCCGCGACTACCGTATTCTGGAATTATAGGGACACCGAGTATCATGTGAACATCATCGATACCCCGGGACACGTGGATTTCACGGTAGAGGTGAACAGATCCCTGCGTGTTTTGGATGGTCTTGTCTTCCTTTTCAGTGCAGTGGATGGTGTAGAGCCTCAATCCGAGACCAACTGGAGATTGGCGGATAATTATAATGTACCTCGTATCGGATTCGTCAACAAGATGGACCGTCAAGGTGCTAACTTCTTGAAAGTGTGCAAGCAGGTCAAGGAGATGCTCGGTTCTAAGGCCGTGCCTCTACAGCTTCCTATCGGGGCTGAAGACAACTTCAAAGGAGTGGTCGACCTGATCAACTTCCGAGGCATCGAGTGGAATGATGAGGATATGGGAATGACCTTCAAGGAGGTGGAGATCCCAGCAGATATGCTCGAAGAAGCCACCATGTACAGAGAACAGCTCCTAGAAGCCGTTGCTGAACATGATGATACCTTGATGGAGAAATATTTCGAGGATCCGAATTCAATTACCGAAAGAGAGATTCTCACAGCTTTGAGAGAAGCGACCATCGCAGGGGACTTCGTTCCTATGACCTGTGGTTCTGCCTTTAAGAACAAAGGAGTACAGACCATGTTGGACTACGTGATGGAGATCATGCCTTCACCGCTTGATACAGAGGCGATCACAGGAATGAATCCTAAGACGGAAGAAGAGACTTCTAGAAAACCTTCTCAGGAAGAGCCTTTTGCTGCCCTTGCATTCAAGATCGCAACCGATCCATACGTAGGTCGTTTGTGCTTCACTAGAGCTTACTCCGGAGTGTTGGAGTCAGGTTCTTACGTGCTGAATTCACGTACCATGAAGAAGGAGCGTATCTCGAGGATCTTCCAGATGCATGCTAACAAGCAGAATCAGATCGAAAAGCTTCAAGCAGGGGATATCGCAGCATTGGTCGGTTTCAAGGACATCAAAACAGGAGATACTCTGTGTGATCTGGATAAGCCTATCGTGCTCGAATCCATGGATTTCCCTGATCCGGTGATCGGTATCGCAATCGAGCCTAAGACCCAGGCAGATGTCGATAAATTGGGAATGGCCCTCGGTAAATTGACTGAAGAGGATCCTACCCTCACTGTACGTACAGATGAAGATTCTGGACAGACCATCATCTCAGGAATGGGTGAGCTGCACCTGGACATCATCTTGGACCGTCTCAAGAGGGAATTCAAGGTCGAGTGTAATCAAGGTCAGCCTCAGGTGAACTACAAGGAGACCGTTCAAGGTACCATTGATCACAGAGAAGTCTACAAGAAGCAGACTGGTGGTCGAGGAAAGTTCGCAGATATCGTGATCACCGTTGGTGCTGCCGATGAAGACCAAGAAGAAGATCTGCTCTTTGTCAACAGTATCAAGGGAGGTAATGTCCCGAAGGAATTCATTCCATCCGTGGAAAAAGGATTCAAGGATTCCATGAAGAATGGGGTACTGGCCGGTTTCCCGATGGATAAGATGAAAGTGGTGTTGAGAGACGGAAGTTTCCACCCGGTGGATTCGGATCAGCTTTCATTCGAGCTCTGTGCCAAAATGGCCTACAGAGAGGCTATGCCTAAATGTAATCCAGTACTTCTTGAGCCTATAATGAAACTCGAAGTCCTCACTCCTGAGGAGAACATGGGTGACATCGTAGGTGACTTGAATAGAAGAAGAGGAATGGTAGAAGGAATGGATGACAGAGCTGGAGCCAAGGTGATCAAAGCCATGGTACCGCTATCTGAGATGTTCGGATATGTCACTGCCCTCCGTACGATGAGTTCAGGTAGAGCAACTTCTACCATGGAATTCTCACACTACGACCCAGCACCGAAGAATGTGTCTGATGAGGTAGTGGATAAGGCTAAAGGAAAAGTCAACGCTTAAGACTGAAGAAGATGAGTCAAAAGATTCGAATCAAATTGAAGTCATACGATCACAACCTGGTGGATAAATCTGCCGAGAAGATCGTGAAGACCGTGAAGTCTACGGGAGCTGTGGTCAGTGGACCAGTACCTCTCCCGACTCACAAAAGGATCTATACAGTCCTGAAATCTCCACACGTGAATAAAAAAGCACGTGAGCAGTTCGAATTGAACTCCTACAAGAGATTGATGGATATCTATAGCTCTTCTTCGAAGACGGTGGATGCTCTGATGAGATTGGAGCTGCCGAGCGGAGTTGAAGTAGAAATCAAGGTGTGACCTGCTAAATAACTAAGACATGCCAGGTATCATAGGTAAGAAAATAGGAATGACCAGCATCTTCTCTGAAAATGGGGAGAATGTTCCGTGCACCATCGTTCAGTGTGAACCCAATGTGGTCACTCAGGTCAAAACCTCCGATAAGGACGGTTATGAGGCTGTTCAGCTCGGACACGGTGACCAAAAGGAGTCACGTACCAGCCGTCCATTGGCCGGTCACTTCAAAAAAGCAGGGGTATCTCCCAAACAGACCCTCCGAGAATTCAAGTTCAAGGGGCAAGAAGAAGAGATGGCCATGGGAAGCGAAGTATCTGTCGAACTCTTCAATGAAGGTGAATTCGTCAGCGTGATCGGCACCTCAAAGGGTAAAGGATTCCAAGGGGTGGTCAAGCGCCACGGTTTTGCTGGAGTAGGTCAAGCCACTCACGGTCAGCATAACAGGATGAGAGCACCTGGTTCTATCGGTGCGGCTTCATATCCTGCGAGAGTATTCAAGGGAATGAGAATGGCCGGTCAGACTGGAAACCATCGAGTGACCACCGAGAACCTCAAGGTCATGAAAGTGGTTCCTGAACAAGGACTCCTCTACTTGAAAGGAGCCGTGCCAGGTCACAAAGGTTCAACCATATTAGTCAAGAAGTAATCATGGAACTCGAGATTTATAACATAGAGGGTAAGAAGACCTCCAAGAAGGTCAAGCTCGAGGATTCCGTTTTTGGAGTCGAGCCCAACGACCATGCGATCTATCTGGATGTGAAGCAGATCCTGGCAAATGCACGCCAAGGAACACACAAGTCCAAAGAGCGTGGTGAGATCACAGGGAGTACCAAGAAGATCCGCAAGCAGAAAGGAACAGGAGGAGCCCGAAGAGGTGATATCAAAGATCCATTGCTTCGCGGTGGTGGTACCATCTTCGGTCCACGTCCTAGAAACTACAGTTTCAAACTCAATAAGAAACTGAAGAAGGCTGCGAGACGCTCAGCGCTTTCATACAAAGCCAAGGCAGAAGGGATCACCATTCTCGATCAATTGACGATGGAAGCCCCCAAGACCAAAGAATTCAAGACCATCGTCAACAACTTGGGATTTGACGGAAAGAAGACACTATTCGTAGTAGAGGAGAAGAGCGACAACGTTTACCTATCATCTAGGAACATCCCAGGTGCCAAGGTCACAGTCGCTTCTGATCTCAATACCTACGATATCATGAATAGCCAGCAGGTGGTCTTTACTCCTGGAGCTATAGAAGTAGTGCATAATAACCTCAAGAACTGAATCAGTCATGGCAGAGATCATCATACGACCCATCGTCACTGAAAGGTTGACAGAGGAGGCAGAGAGATTCAATCGATATGGATTCATCGTTGACAAGGAAGCCAACAAGATCCAGATCAGGGAATCTGTAGAAAAAATGTATGGCGTAAGTGTTACTGGAGTTCGCACCATGAATTACATGGGCAAGAAGAATACCAGATACACCACATCAGGCATGATCAAAGGCAACAAGGCATCTTATAAGAAGGCCATCGTTACTGTTGCCGATGGAGATAGCATTGATTTTTACGCTGGAATCTAAGAAGTAATGGCAGTTAGAAAATTCAATCCAACTACGCCAGGTCAAAGGCACAAGGTCATTTCCACATTCGAGGAGATCACCAGCTCTAAACCTGAGAAGAGCCTCTTAGCACCCATCAAGAAGTCTGGGGGTAGGAATAATACTGGTAAGATGACCATGCGCTATCGCGGTGGAGGTCACAAGCGGAGATATCGTCTCATCGATTTCAAGCGCGATAAGCAGAATATGGCGGCTGAGGTGGTGAGCATCGAGTACGATCCGAATCGTTCGGCCCGAATCGCCTTGTTGAAGTACAAGGACGGTGTAAAGAAGTATATCATCGCTCCAAGTGGCTTGGAAGTGGGAGCTAAGATAGAATCAGGTAAAGGAGTCAATCCTGAAGTAGGGAATGCACTTTATCTGAGTGAGATTCCATTGGGAACGGTGATTCACAACATCGAATTGAGACCTGGAGGCGGAGGCCAATTGGCACGAAGCGCTGGTTCATATGCTCAGCTCAATGCGCGAGATGGAAAATATGCGATTGTCAAGCTTCCTTCTGGAGAGACCAGAATGATACTGACCTCATGCATGGCCACTATCGGATCAGTATCCAACTCGGAGCACATGCTCACCCGATCAGGTAAAGCAGGTCGTTCGAGATGGCTGGGACGCAGACCACGAGTAAGAGGTGTAGCCATGAACCCGGTCGATCACCCGATGGGTGGTGGTGAAGGACGTTCATCCGGTGGACACCCTAGATCCAGAAATGGAGTACCTGCCAAAGGATACAAGACCCGAAGCCGTACGAAGGCATCGAACAAGCATATTATTGAAAGACGCAAGAAGTAATTGAATCATGAGTCGTTCGCTAAAAAAACCACCATACGTGCACTACAAGCTGATGCAGCATGTAGAACAAGCCCAGAGCTCAGGAAAGAAATCTGTGATCAAGACCTGGTCCAGAGCATCTACTATCACTCCTGAATTCGTAGGATTGACCATCGCAGTGCACAATGGCAAGACATTTATTCCGGTCTATGTGACCGAGAATATGGTAGGACACAAGTTGGGAGAATTTTCTCCTACTAGGACCTTCAGAGGACACTCTGGAAACAAGAAATAATAAGAACGCTACAATAGGTTATAGAGATGGGATCTCGAAAACAATTAAGTGCGGAGAAAAGAAAAGAGGAATTGAAGAGCATTGCTTTTGCAAAGCTCAACAACTGCCCTACATCACCTCGTAAGATGCGATTGGTGGCAGATATCATCCGCGGCAAGAATGTCTACGATGCACTCAACATCCTCAAGTTCTCCCAGAAGGAAGCATCCAGAAGACTGGAGAAGCTGCTTCTGTCCGCGATCAACAATTGGGAGCAGAAGAACGAGGGAGAACGTGCAGATGATGCAGAGCTCTTTGTGAAAAGCATCAATGTGGATAGCGCAAGGATGTTGAAACGCATTCAGCCAGCTCCTCAAGGTCGAGCACATCGGATAAGGAAGAGATCCAATCACGTCACTTTGGTGGTGGATAGTAAGAACGCGAAGTCAGAATAAAGCATGGGACAGAAGTGTCATCCAATAGGAAATAGACTGGGTTACATCAAAGGTTGGGACTCCAGCTGGTATGGTGGTAAGGACTATACAGATAAACTCGTAGAAGACCATAAGATCAGGACCTACCTGAGAGCGCGTCTTCGCAAAGCAAGTATATCCAAGATCATCATCGAGCGTACCTTGAAAGTGGTCACCGTGACCATCAAGACCGCACGTCCAGGTGTGATCATCGGGAAAGGCGGGCAAGAGGTAGACAAGCTGAAAGAAGAGCTCAAGAAACTGACCAAGAAGGATGTACAGATCAACATCTACGAGATCAAACGTCCCGAGTTGGATGCCCGATTGGTAGCAGAGAGCATCGCTCGTCAGATCGAAGGCCGTATCTCTTACCGTAGAGCCATCAAGATGAGCATTGCCAGCACCATGCGTATGGGCGCTGAAGGAATCAAGGTGATGGTCTCAGGAAGATTGAACGGAGCTGAGATCGCTCGTACAGAGCTTTACAAGGATGGCCGTATTCCACTTCACACCTTCAGAGCCGATATCGATTATGCTTTGGTAGAAGCCCATACGACTTACGGTCGTATCGGAGTCAAGGTATGGATCATGAAAGGTGAAGTCTATGGAAAGCGTGATCTGTCGCCCACATTCGGACTGGAGAAGAAAGGCGGTAAAGGTGGTCGTGGAGGAAACCGTGGAGGTTCTCGCGGAGGCTCACGTAGAAGAGACAACAGATAAGAGCTCAGTGTAACACTAGAAAGAAGGTATCATGTTACAACCGAAAAGAACGAAACATAGGAAGATGCAGAAGGGCCGCATCAAAGGGAACGCCAACCGGGGTAGCCAGGTTGCTTTCGGGACCTTCGGCCTTAAAACAATGGATGAAGGATTCATCACTTCCCGTCAGATCGAGGCTGCCCGTATTGCGGTGACCCGATATATGAAAAGGGAAGGAAAGGTCTGGATACGCATCTTCCCAGACAAACCCATCACAGCAAAACCAGCTGAAGTACGTATGGGTAAAGGTAAAGGTGCACCTAGCCACTGGGTGGCAGTAGTGAAACCGGGACGGATCATGTTCGAAGCGGATGGTGTGCCTATCGAAGTGGCCAGAGAAGCCATGCGATTGGCCGCTCAGAAACTACCGGTAAGGACCAAGTTCGTTGTCCGAAGGGATTATGTAGAATAAGCAAGTACCTGGAGAAATGAAATATTCTGAAATAAAGGACCTCTCAACTGACGAGATCAAGGAAAAACTCTCGGTAGAACGCGATTCACTCACCAAGATGAGGATCAATCATACGATCTCTCCTCTGGAGAATCCCAAAGCCATGGGAGCAACTAGGAAGAACATCGCTCGCATGCTTACCGAGCTGAGAAAAAGAGAAATAGCTGAGGCTAATACCAAGTAAGATGACTAGGAATCTTAGAAAAGAACGGATCGGAGTCGTGACCAGCGACAAGATGAACAAGACCATCGTGGTCGCTGTGCAGCGTAAGATGAAGCACCCACTCTATGGGAAATTCGTCAAGAATACCTCCAAGTTCATGGCTCACGATGAAAAAGAGGAATGCGGTATCGGTGATACCGTAAAGATCATGGAGACCAGACCATTGAGCAAAAGCAAGCGCTGGAGATTGGTCGAAGTACTAGAGAAGGCCAAGTAATAATCAAGCGGTCAGCGTAAGAATTTAAGAGATGATACAACAAGAGTCACGATTGAAAGTAGCCGACAATAGCGGAGCCAAAGAGGTCCTCTGCATCAGGGTACTCGGAGGAACCAAAAGAAGATATGCTTCTGTAGGTGACAAGATAGTGGTATCGGTAAAGGAGGCCATGCCTTCTGGCAATGTGAAGAAAGGAGCGGTCTCCACAGCAGTGGTCGTTCGCACCAAGAAGGAGATACGCAGAGCTGACGGATCCTATATCCGATTCGATGAGAATGCAGCGGTCCTCCTGAATGCGGCCGGTGAGTTGAGAGGAACACGGATCTTCGGACCCGTAGCACGTGAACTACGTGAGAAGGACTTTATGAAAATAGTATCGCTCGCTCCTGAAGTGATCTGATAGAAAGAAATCGAAGTCATGAAGAAATTGCACATAAAGAAAGGAGACAAGGTCAGGATCCTAGCCGGTATTCACCGCGGTGAAGAAGGTCAGGTCTTGGAAGTCGACCCTAAGAAGATGCGAGCCATCGTTGAGGGTATGAATCTGGTGTCCAAGCATACCAGACCCAGTGCGGCACACCCAGAAGGAGGGATAGTCAAAGAAGAAGCTGGGATCCATATCTCCAATCTGATGCTGATCGATAGTAAGACCGGAGAACCTTCTCGAGTCGGAAGAAAAAAAGACGACAAAGGGAACTCGGTCAGGTATTTTAAGAAATCAGGACAAGAGCTTAAGTGATGTATACACCAAGACTCAAAGAAGTATATAAGAAAGAGGTCGCTCCAGCACTCGTGCAGGAGTTCGGGTACCGCTCACCCATGAAAGCACCTCGATTGAAAAAAATCTGTGTCAACCAAGGACTCGGAAAAGGAGTGGCCGACAAGAAACTGATCGAAGTTGCAGTAGATGAGCTATCCGCTATCACTGGACAGCGTGCAGTGCCTTGCTACTCCAAGAAGGACATATCCAACTTCAAATTAAGAAAGGGTATGCCGATCGGTGCCAAAGTCACTCTGCGTGGAGACATGATGTACGACTTCTTCGATAGATTGATGTCGGTAGCACTTCCTCGTACTCGTGACTTCAGAGGGGTCAAAGCTTCAGGCTTCGATGGAAGAGGGAATTTCACCTTGGGAATCCGCGAGCAGATCGTCTTCCCAGAGATAGACATCGAGCAAGTACGCGAAATCAACGGTATGGATATCACTATCGTGACTAGTGCTGATAGTGATGAAGAGGCTAAGGCCTTGTTGGATAAGTTCAACTTCCCATTTGTAAAAAAGAACTGAGATGGCTAAGGAATCCATGAAAGCGCGGGAGCGCAAAAGAGAAAGAATGGTTGCACGTTACGCTGAGAAGCGGGCGAAGCTGAAGGCAGAAGGTGATTGGGAAGGTCTACAGAAACTTCCTAAGAATTCTTCAAGGGTCCGTCTGCACAACCGTTGCAAATTGACCGGAAGACCACGCGGATACATGAGACAGTTCGGTATCTCCAGGGTACTCTTCCGTAAAATGGCCCTCGAGGGCAAGATACCAGGAGTCAAGAAGGCCAGCTGGTAATAGATGATTGTTCGACTATCAAGAGATTAAGAAAATGAATACTGATCCAATAGCAGATTACCTCACCAGGATCCGGAATGGAATCATGGCCAAGAAAAAGGTCATCAACATCCCTGCTTCCCAGACGAAGAAGGAGATGACGAGGATTCTTATGGAGAAAGGGTATATCCTCAACTACAAGGTCGAGGAGAAGCAACCACAAGACTCCATCAAGATTGCTTTGAAATACGATCCGGTCTCAGGTAAGCCGGCCATTACTTCACTTCAACGTGCCAGTAAGCCTGGGCTGCGGAAGTATGCTGGAGCAGACAAACTTCCAAGGGTCCTCAACGGACTTGGAATCTCCATCATGTCCACCTCCAAAGGAGTGATGACGGATAAGGAGGCCAAAACTGAGAATGTAGGCGGAGAAGTACTCGCATACGTTTATTGATAACGAGAATTAAGGTAAACAATGTCACGAATAGGAAACGCACCGGTCTCTATCCCTTCTGGAGTGGATGTCACAGTGAAAGACAACGTGGTATCCGTCAAAGGGCCTAAAGGCGAATTGACCCAGGCGATGGACCCATCCATCACTGTAGATATTTCAGATGATTCCATCGTCTGTAAGAGAAACTCCGAGGCCAAGCAGGTCAAGGCATATCATGGTCTGTATCGCTCGTTGATCAACAATATGATCGAAGGGGTCACCAATGGATTCAAGATCCAGCAAGAATTGGTGGGTGTAGGATATAGAGCGCAGGTCTCAGGTCAGACATTGACCATGAACCTGGGTTTCTCCCACCCAGTGGTGTTCGAGATGCCCAGTGAGATCAAGATTTCGGCCGAGACCGAGAAAGGAAAGAATCCTGTGGTGACTTTGGAATCTGCCGACAAACAGTTGGTCGGGCAGGTTGCCGCCAAGATTAGATCACTCCGTAAGCCTGAGCCATACAAGGGTAAAGGAATCAAGTACGTGGGTGAACATATCAGAAGAAAAGCCGGTAAGACCGCAGCTAAATAATCGAATGTCATGAGACTTACGAAAGAAGCACGAAGAAGTAGGATCAAAAAGCGGATCAGAAAGGTGATCCAAGGCACCCCAGCGTGTCCCAGACTCTCTGTGTACAGAAGTAACAAGGAGATCTATGCTCAATTGATCGATGACACCAATGGGGTGACTCTAGGAGCATTCTCTTCTAAAAAGGCCAAAGCCGATGGATCCAAGAAGGACGTTGCGGTCGAAGTCGGAAAGGGAATCGGAGAGATTGCCAAGGAGAAAGGAATTGAAAAAGTAGTATTCGACAGGAATGGATATCTGTACCATGGTAGGGTCAAGGCCCTGGCCGAAGGTGCACGTGAGGCCGGACTGAAATTCTAAGGATAATGACTAGAATCAAGAATAGGATTAAAGCAGGTGACCTGGAGCTTACTGATAAGCTCGTTACCATCAACCGTGTGACCAAAGTGACCAAAGGAGGTCGTACGTTCAGCTTCTCGGCCATTGTGGTCGTAGGTGATGAGAACGGAATCGTAGGTCACGGTCTAGGAAAATCCCTCGAAGTGCAAGGAGCGATAGCGAAAGCAATCGATGATGCCAAGAAGAACCTGATCAAAGTACCGGTCATACATGGGACCATCCCACACGAGCAAAATGGAAAGTATTCAGGAGCACGAGTCTTCTTGAAGCCTGCTTCCAACGGTACAGGTGTGATCGCTGGTGGTGCCATGCGTGCTGTTCTGGAGAGCGTAGGAGTACACGATGTACTGGCCAAATCAAAAGGTTCATCCAATCCACATAATGTGGTCAAGGCGACCATCGATGCTCTCTCTCAGCTACGTGACGCCTATATGGTCGCTAAGGACAGAGGAGTAGATGTACAAACGGTATTCAACGGATAATCTAGGATATCATGGCGAAGATCACTATCACCCAAGTTCGCAGCTCTATCAACAGGCCCAAGGATCAAAAGGCCACATTGAAAGCACTCGGACTCAACAAACTCAATAATCCTAGGACACATGAGGCTACACCTCAGGTCCTTGGAATGATAGCTAAAGTGAAGCACCTGCTCAAAGTCGAAGAGGCTTGAGCGAGAGCTAAAAACGAAGAAAGATGGAATTGAATAATCTCAGACCTGCGAAAGGCAGCACAAAGAAGCGAAAGCGAGTGGGTAGAGGACAGGGATCCGGCTACGGAGGCACCTCTACACGCGGTCACAAAGGAGCAAAATCACGTTCGGGTTACAAGACCAAGCGAGGCTTCGAAGGAGGGCAGATGCCACTACAAAGACGAATTCCGAAGTTCGGTTTCACCAACAGGAACAGGGTGGCCTACAAAGGCATCAATCTGGACACCATCCAGATGATCGCTGACGAGAAGAAACTCACTGCACTGGACCCGGCTGTAATGGTCGAAGTGGGTATCGCGTCCAAGAACGATTTGATCAAGATTCTAGGAAGGGGAGAACTGAATGCAAAGGTCGAGATCAAGGCCCATGCCTTCTCTGCAACCGCAAAAGCGGCCATTGAAGAGAAAGGGGGCACGGCAGAGATCATTGCATAACTAAACACGGAGCACGAGGCATGAAGAATTTTATCGAAACATTGAAGAACATCTGGAAGATCGAAGAACTCAGAAGCCGTATCATGGTGACACTGGGTTTCATCCTGATCTTCAGAATCGGTTCTTATGTAGTGATTCCAGGAGTGGACCTTGAGGCGCTAGAAGCGGGTAATTCCGGCAATAGCGGAGGTCTCTTCGGACTGCTGGCACTCTTCACCGGAGGAGCCTTCAGCCGAGCATCCATTTTTGCTCTGGGTATCATGCCTTACATCTCTGCATCCATCATCATGCAGCTCCTAGGTATTGCTGTACCTAGCATTCAGAAGATGCAGCGAGAAGGAGAAAGCGGTCAGAAGAGGATAAACCAGATCACTCGATTCCTGACTATCGGTATCACCTCTTTGCAAGCTCCGGGTTACTTGGCCTCATCAGTGGTCTCGGTCCCTAACGCAGTACCAGACCCCAGTTGGTGGTGGTGGTTCACTTCGGTGATCATCCTTTCTGCTGGATGTCTATTCGTCATGTGGATGGGTGAGCGAATCACGGACAGAGGTATCGGTAATGGTATCTCCTTGCTCATCATGATCGGGATCATTGCCAGCCTACCTGCGAGCTTCATCCAAGAAGTCGTATCCAAAGTGGGTGTCGGTGGAGAAGGTGGAGGATTTGTTATCCTCTTGGTAGAGATCGTCTTCCTACTGCTCATCATTGCAGCGACCATCGCACTGGTGCAGGCTACCCGAAGAGTTCCCGTACAGTTCGCCAAGCGAGTTGTAGGAAACAGACAGTACGGTGGAGTAAGACAGTATATCCCATTGAAGGTCAATGCTGCTGGGGTGATGCCTATCATCTTTGCTCAGGCCATCATGTTCGTGCCACTGTATATCGCTCAAGCACTGGAAATGGAAGTAGGTACCGTGCTTCAGAGCCTGACCAATATCAATGGTCTGTGGTACAATATCATCTTCTTCTTGATGGTGGTGTTGTTCACCTATTTCTATACTGCCATCACGGTCAATCCGATGCAGATGGCCGATGATCTTAAAAGGAACGGAGGATTCATACCAGGGGTCAAACCCGGGAGAAAGACCTCGGAGTTCCTCGATAACCTATTATCACGTATCACCTTGCCAGGAGCGATATTCCTAGGCTTTGTGGCCATTCTACCAGCGTTTGCAGTTGTGTTCGGAGTGACTCAGGGATTTGCCCTGTTCTTCGGAGGAACTTCTCTGCTTATCATGGTGGGAGTGGTCTTGGATACGTTGCAACAGATTGAAAGTCATCTTCTATCCCGTCACTATGATGGTCTGATGAAAGGCGGTAAAATAAAAGGGCGTAGCAGTTCTGCGTTCGGTATGGCCGGCTGATCATGATCCATCTGAAGACGGACGAAGAGATTGAGATATTAAGACAGAGTTCTTTACTTGTTGGTAAGACTTTGGCCGAAGTGGCCAAACTGATAGAGCCCGGCATCGACACTATGAAGTTGGATGCAGTGGCCGAGGAGTTCATCAGGGACCATGGAGCTATTCCTGGTTTCAAAGGACTCTATGGTTGCCCGAGCACCCTTTTGTGTTCGGTCAATGAAGCGGTCGTGCATGGACTTCCTACCGAGCGTCCACTTGAAGAAGGGGACATCGTTTCGGTCGATTGTGGTGTACTGATGAACGACTTCTATGGTGATAGCGCCTATACATTCAAGGTAGGTGAGGTCAGCGAGGAAGTCCAGTCCTTATTGGATGTCACACAGCAATGCCTGGAAAAAGGTATAGAACAAGCTGTATCAGGCAACCGAGTGGGAGATATCGGATGGGCGATTCAGCAGCATGCTGAAGCCCACGGATACGGTGTGGTACGGGAATTGGTAGGCCACGGCCTAGGAAGAGAACTTCACGAAGAACCTGAAGTACCCAATTACGGGAAAAGAGGTCGTGGAGCGAAGTTGAAAGAAGGAATGACATTGGCCATAGAGCCTATGATCAATCTGGGAGTCAAGGAGGTCAAGCAGTTGGATGATGGATGGACCATCGTATCCGCTGATGGAAGACCCTCGGCCCACTTTGAGCACGATGTAGTCGTGCGCAAAGGCAAAGCAGAAGTCTTATCGACATTCGAGTATATAGAAGAAGTATTGTTGAATAAAGAAAAAGAGAGAATACAATAGATGGCAAAACAAGCCTCGATAGAACAGGATGGCACGATCAAAGAAGCCCTCTCGAACGCAATGTTCAGAGTGGAGCTTGAGAATGGGCATACTATTACCGCCCACATCTCAGGTAAGATGAGAATGTACTACATCCGTATTCTCCCAGGTGATAAGGTCAAAGTGGAGATGTCTCCATACGATTTGACCAAGGGCCGCATAACGTATAGATACAAGTAAAGCGAACTGATATGAAAGTCAGAGCAAGTTTGAAGAAGCGATCCGCTGATTGCAAGATCGTCAGACGTAAAGGGAAACTTTACGTGATCAATAAGAAGAACCCCAAATTCAAGCAGCGTCAAGGATGATGCTCTGCATGAAGTTTATTAAGCAGATCAGGAAATGGCACGTATAGTCGGAATAGACCTACCTAGGAACAAAAGAGGAGAGATAGGATTGACCTATATCTTCGGAATCGGACACACCACCGCTCGATCCATCTTGGATAAGGCCGGAGTGGATTATGGCATCAAAGTCCAGGATTGGAGCGATGATCAATTGGCTGCGATCCGGAAGGTGATCAACGAAGAACACCGGGTAGAAGGTTCTCTGAGGTCAGAGATCCAGACCAATATCAAGCGATTGATGGATATCGGTTCTTATCGAGGGATACGTCATCGTACCGGTCTGCCTCTGAGAGGTCAGAAGACCAAGAACAATTCCCGTACTCGTAAGGGTAAGAGGAAGACTGTGGCCAACAAGAAGAAGGCGACCAAATAATCTTAGCATAACCATAGATAATCAGCATCATGGCAAAAGCAGCAAAAAAGAAGAAGAAAGTAAGGGTAGAGGCCCATGGACAGGCACATATCCAAGCCACTTTCAACAATATCATCATTTCCCTCACCAACAATGCAGGGGAAGTGATCTCATGGTCATCGGCCGGTAAGATGGGGTTCAGGGGTTCTAAGAAGAACACTCCATACGCAGCGCAGATGTCAGCTGAGAATTGCGGGAAAGAAGCAATGGAATATGGACTGAGAAAGGTCAAAGTCTATGTCAAAGGACCTGGTTCCGGTCGTGAATCAGCTATCCGGACATTGCACAATATGGGCATAGAAGTGACAGAGATCATCGATGTCACACCATTGCCTCACAACGGATGTAGACCTCCGAAAAGAAGAAGGGTCTGATCCAAACGAATTATCGATTAAAGAAAATCAAAGAGTAGACCATGGCACGATACAGAGGTCCCAAGTCAAAGATCGCACGCAAATTCAGAGAACCGATTTTCGGTCCTGATAAGGCCTTGGAGCGTAAGAATTACCCTCCGGGTATGCACGGTAATAATAGAAGGAGAGGAAAGCAATCCGAATATGCCGTACAGCTCATGGAGAAGCAGAAGGCCAAGTATACCTATGGCATCTTGGAGAAGCAATTCTCCAATATGTTCAAGAAGGCTTCTGCCAAACAAGGTATCACAGGTACCAACCTCCTCCAGATGTGTGAGTCTCGATTGGATAACACAGTATTCAGACTCGGTATTGCACCGACACGAAGAGCAGCCCGTCAATTGGTGGGTCACCGTCACATCACCGTCAATGGGAAAGTGGTCAATATCCCTTCTTTCAGCCTACGACCTGGAGATGTGATCGGTGTGCGTGAACGCTCCAAGAGCTTGGAATCCATTACAGCTTCTCTGGCTGCTAATTCAGCTTCCTCTTGGGATTGGTTGGATTGGAACCAAGATGCGATGACCGGTGAATTCCTGGCCAGCCCAGAGCGCGAGCAGATTCCTGAGAATATCAAGGAGCAACTCATCGTGGAACTTTATTCTAAATAATCCTAACACACAATAGAACATGCCCATCTTAGACTTCCAAAAGCCGGACAAAGTCATCATGATAGAATCAGATGAGAGAAGCGGATCCTTCGAGTTCCGTCCTCTTGAGCCTGGTTATGGTGTGACTGTTGGTAACGCACTCAGAAGAATTCTCCTTTCCTCACTTGAGGGATTTGCCATTACTTCTGTGCGTATCGAGGGTGTAGACCATGAGTTCTCCACCATCAAGGGTGTTGTGGAGGATATCACCGAGATCGTCTTGAATCTCAAGCAAGTACGCTTCAAGCAACAGATCGAGGATACCAATTCCGAAAAACTGAAAGTGACCGTTTCCGGTAAGGATACCTTCACTGCAGGCGATATCGGAAACTTCACTTCTGCTTTCCAGGTGTTGAATCCCGACTTGGTGATCGCCCACATGGATAAGAAGGTCAAGATCGAACTGGAATTGACCATCGGAAAAGGAAGAGGATACGTACCTGCTGAAGAGAATAAGATCTCCAATGCACCCATAGGGACCATCTTCACAGATAGCATCTTCACTCCGATCAAGAATGTGAAGTACAACATCGAGAACTTCCGTGTCGAGCAGAAGACAGACTATGAGAAGTTGATCATCGATCTGATGACCGATGGTTCCATCTCTCCAAAGGATGCGCTCCAAGAAGCCGCTAAGATCCTGATTCATCATTTCATGCTCTTCTCCGATGAGAAGATCACCTTGGAGACCGAGATCAAGAAAGAAGTGGAGGAATTCGATGAGAGTTCACTGCACATGCGTCAATTGCTTAAGTCCCGCTTGGTCGATATGAACCTTTCGGTACGAGCATTGAATTGCTTGAAGGCTGCTGACATCGAGACATTGGGTGACTTGGTAGCCTACAATAAGAATGACCTATTGAAGTTCAGAAACTTCGGTAAGAAATCCCTGACCGAACTAGAAGACCTTGTAGAAAGCAAGAGTCTGGAATTCGGAATGGACGTGAGTAAGTATAAATTGGACAAGGAGTAAAGGCTGGAACGCCTGATCTCTTACACGCTGAATCGAGATGAGACACGGAAAGAAATTCAATCACTTGAAGCGCAAGCCGGCCCACAGAAAGGCGATGCTTGCCAATATGGCTTGCTCGTTGATCGAGCATAAGCGCATCAATACGACTGTGGCCAAAGCCAAAGCGCTCAAGAAATACATCGAGCCATTGGTCACCAAGTCGAAGACCGATACCACACATAGCAGAAGAGTTGTCTTCAGCTATCTGAAGCAAAAAGAAGCGGTGACCGAACTCTTCCGAGAAGTTTCTGCTAAAGTCGCTTCACGTCCAGGTGGTTATACACGGATCATCCGCACAGGGAACCGCCTAGGTGACAATGCAGATATGTGTATGATCGAGCTGGTGGACTTCAATGACGTCTACACGACAGAAAAGAAGGCCAAGAAGAAGCGAAGCCGTAGAGGTGGAAAGAAATCTGGAGCTGGAGCTGCAGCTACCGTAGCTGCTGCCGCTGGTACAGTGGCCGCTAAGGCTGAAGAGGCTGCAACTGATGCTGCTGAGGCAGCGAGCGAAGCCGCAGAAGAAGTGAAAGAGATCGCGTCTGAAACTGTAGAAGCTGTAGAAGAGACCACTGAAGAGGTATCAGAAGCAGTCGAAGAGGTCAAAGATGAGACCGAAGATTCTAGCGAAGAGAAGAACGCCAAGGATGAAGAAGAATGATAATTTGCCTTGGCACTGTTAAAAAGACCCGGGATGTTCTTAACTAGAGCATCCCTTTTTTTTGTCCAAATTTGCGCGAAATGAAGCGAGCAACACTACTACTGGAAGATGGTACCCGCTTTCAAGGCAGAGCCATCGGTGCCAAGGGCACGACTACTGGGGAAATAGCTTTCAATACTGGGATGACCGGGTATCAAGAGATATTCACCGATCCCTCCTACTACGGTCAGGTCCTGGTCATGAATACATCTCATATCGGGAATTACGGTACCCATGCAGAAGAGATAGAATCAGGCAGTATCAAGATTGCCGGCCTGGTGGTCAAGAAATTCTCAGAAGTCTATTCCAGACCCAGTGCGTCTATGTCCATCCAAGATTATCTGGAAAAGGCCGGTCTGGTAGGAATATCCGATATCGATACCCGAGCGCTGGTCCGACATATCCGCGATTGCGGAGCGATGAATGCCCTCATCACCTCTGAAGACCTCAGTGATTCAGAGATGGAGCAAATGCTCAAAGAGACACCTTCCATGGATGGGATGGAACTCAGCTCCAAGGTGAGTGCTACCGAGATCTCTGTTCACGGGAATGAGGACGCAGATGTGCACATTGCCCTGCTCGACTTGGGCACGAAGACCAATATCATCCGCTGCTTGACCGATCGTGGATGCAAGGTGACTTGTTATCCGATGACTACTAGCGCAGAAGAAATCTTGAAGAACCGACCCGATGGAATCATGTATACCAATGGTCCAGGTGATCCAGCGGCCATGTCTGATACGGTCCAGAAGGTCAAGAGTCTGGTGGAATCCGGGGTGCCTGGATTCGGCATCTGTCTCGGGCATCAGATGATCGCATTGAGCCAGGGCCTCAAGACACGCAAGATGCATCACGGTCACCGGGGTATCAATCACCCTGTGCTGAACAAGATCTCTGGGAAGGCCGAGGTCACCTCACAGAACCACGGCTTCGTTGTGGATGAGGGTAGTATCAATCTTGCTGAGAATATAGAGGTCACCCATGTACACCTCAATGACGATTCCATCGCTGGCATCCGACTCAAAGACCGCCCGGTATTCTCTGTGCAATATCACCCAGAGGCCAATCCAGGACCTCACGATAGTCGCTACCTCTTCGATCAATTCGTAGAGGCGGTCAAAGAGAATAAAAAAGAACTGATAACCTCCGAACAATGAGCTTGATAACCAATATACACGCCAGACAGATCCTGGATTCACGTGGCAATCCGACCATCGAAGTCGAGGTCTATACCGATAGTGGGGCCGTGGGAAGAGCAGCGGTTCCTTCAGGCGCATCTACAGGGATGTACGAAGCCGTAGAGCTACGCGATGGTGACAAAGGCATCTATCTAGGGAAGGGAGTCAACAAAGCGGTCCAGAATGTGAATACGACCCTCAATGAGGAATTGAGAGGAGCCTATGTACTGGATCAGAATCTGATCGACCGGGCCATGGTCGGAATGGATGGTACCGAGAATAAAGCCCTGCTGGGCGCCAATGCTATTCTAGGCGTGAGTCTGGCTGTGGCCAATGCCGCGGCACAGGTCACTGGTCAACCGCTCTATCGCTACGTGGGAGGTGTAAGTGCCAATACACTTCCCGTGCCTATGATGAATATCCTGAATGGAGGTTCGCATGCAGATAACAAGATCGATATCCAAGAGTTCATGATCATGCCCGTGGGTGCTGAGAGTTTCTCAGAAGCCTTGCGAATGGGTGCCGAGGTGTTCCATGCATTGAAAGATGTGTTGAAATCCCAAGGACACTCTACCAATGTGGGTGATGAAGGTGGATTCGCACCCAATCTCGATTCCAATGAAGAGGCCATCAAGGTGGTGCTGGAAGCCATAGAAAAGGCCGGATACAAGATAGAAGACGACCTTCTGCTAGCCTTGGATGCGGCCAGCAGTGAGTTCTATGATAAAGAGAAAGGAAAGTACATTCTGTCATCTACCGGTGATGAGTTGAGCAGCGATGAGATGGTGGGGTTCTGGAAGGATTGGTGTGATAAGTATCCCATCATATCCATAGAGGATGGATTGGATGAGAACGATTGGGATGGATGGACCAAGCTGACAGAGACCCTCGGGGACTCTATTCAATTGGTAGGAGATGATCTCTTTGTGACCAACACAGAACGCCTGGCCAAGGGGATCGAACAAGG
>JABDLZ010000099.1 GCA_013001705.1 Flavobacteriales bacterium | reverse complement strand
GAAGTACATGACTCGAACGTGGCCTAGGTATCATCATTCATTTCTTAGGTTTAGAAATCGCTAAGGCAGAAAACCGATATCCCAAAGAAAAAGGCCTACACTCGGCAGGCCTTTTCTCACTGAGTCTTTTTCAGAAGTCTTATTGCTTGATCAATTCCAAGACCTGGACCCGATCATCGATGGACACAAGTACCTGATACATCCCAGATGCCGATCCATCCAGGTCGAAGGTCAAAACCTGCTCACCATTCAAGGATTTTCCGTTGATCGGTCTTTTCACCACCTTGGCCTGCATATCATACACCCATACATCGACTTCAGCGAGTTCATCACCGATATCCATGGTCAGAGTTACTTGGTCGGTCATCAATGTTGGGAAAAGCTCGACTCCTAGATCGACTGCTTGAAGCTCTGGCACAGAGACGGTGATATCCGGCTGTTCCAGCGGCTGACTCGTGTAGATGCGGTACTCTCCTGGCTGAAGAAGGAATTCGTTATCCGGATTATTCTCTACTATAGATTCTCCTGAGAAGTAGTCATACCACGTACCCATAAATGGGAAATTGGGGCTACCACTGATAGGTTCTACTCCGAAATTACCTATCACCACAGCATCCATATCCGAGTTGTAGAGATTGATACGTTTGAATGCACCATTCAGATTATAGGCGATATCCGTTGAATTGAATGTATTGGGATATTCCTCCCTCAAGTGATTCATCGCGCTGTAAACATCGTAGACCTTACGTCTGTGATTCTGCTCGAAATAGTTCCAAAGGATCGGCTTGGGACAGACCCTGCAATCGAAATCGATCGAGATATCATAGCCTAGTTCTCCGAACTGCCAGATCATCTTAGGTCCGGGTTGAGAAAGAAGGAATACCGCATTCAACTCATTGCGGGCCATCGCTACCAACATCTCCTGCGTATCGTAGTCTCCTTCAGAATTTCCGAAGCTCAAGGTCTTGAAGGATACCCTTTCTTCATCATGACTCTCTGCATAGGTCACGAGATGCGGGTCACTCCATCCACGTTGAGAATGAATTCCCCACTCGAAGTTACTCCCAGGTAGATAGCCCATAGCTGCCTCCTGATAGTTGTAGGTCACATTCCCCCAGAGCATGCATCCATAGTCAGAGAGAATCTCCTCTTCCGAATTATCGCACCAATGCTCCAGTATGATATAGGAGTCCGGGTCGACACTCCACACGAAGTCGGCCATACGCTGGACCAGACCTATGCGCTGGGTGCTATATCCTCCGCTGGTGCCATTGGTGAATCCACCCGTGAAGTCGAATCGATATCCATCCACGTGATACTCCTCGATCCAATGTCTATTTACCCGGTCCACGTAGCGCTGTGTGGCGACACTTGTATGATCGAAATCATAGCCCCAACAGTAAGGTTCGTGCGGACATTCCACATTGAACCACGGACTATTGGCAGCAGGTGCCCCGCCATCCCAGTAGAGATTGACCAATGGGCTTTGACCGAAAGCATGGTTCAGCACCATATCCACAATGACAGCGATACCACGCTGATGGCACTCATCCACGAATTGCTTGAAGTGTTCCGGAGTCCCATACATCTTATCCAAGGCCATGTGGAATGATGGGTTGTAGCCCCAAGAGTTGTTGTTCTCGAATTCACCGGGAGGCATGAGTTCGATTGCATTGATTCCTAGATTCTCCAGATAATCGAGGGTATCGATAAGCGTGAGATAGCTCTGAGTCTCGACAAAATCCCTCACAAGCAATTCATAGATACGTAGGTCTTTTCTCTCGGGTCGTTGGTAACCGGCATCCTGCCAGAGGTATTCATCAGCTCCTGGATGAGCTACAGTGCAGAATCCGCTCGTTTGTTGGAATGGGTATGGGTGTGGATCCGGATAGTTCATGGATGGTATCCAATTATCATTGTTCGGGTCCAGAATGAGCGGGCTGCAAGGGTCTGCGACCTTTATCTCACCGTCTACCCAGTATTGATAGGCCACTCGTTGACCAGGTGTAAGACCATCGATCTGCAACCACCAGGTCTCGCCATCATCGGCTTGAAGCATGAAATAATCCTCATCAGCGATCCAATCATTGAAATCACCGATCACGTAGACATAGTCTTTTTCTGGGGCATGGAATTGCAGCAGCATCGAAGAGCTGCTCAGATAATTGACCCCATCGAGCATACCAGCAGGCGGATTCTGCGTGACCACATCGCCCGGTACAGTATAGAACACGGTATCTGAACTGGATACAGGACCATTGACCGCCTCGAAAACGACTTCATGTGTACCTCCAACACTGATACTCTGCTCATACTCGATCATTGACCCAATCTGGTTGGCGACAATACTTCCATCGATCTTCAGGGTCAGATTGGCTTCTCCGCTGGATTCACCTGTGATCTGAAGAGTCTCACCCAGGTCGATGATGATGTTGTCTGTAGGAGAAAGAATGGTGGCGACCAACGAAGTCCCTACTGGATAGACATCGTAGAAGATATCCGATCCATCAGCTTCCCTGCCCACCAAGGTTCCATCCTCATTCCTGAATACAAAGGCCATCTGAAGTACTTCAGTGCCGTCAGGGAAGCCATAGAACTCATCCATATCCACCGTGATGGAATGGAGGTCATCACCTAGGTCGGTCATCAGTACTTGAGGGTCATCGGTCCCCCAATTCCCCTGCACGAACTGCCAATCTGTACCTGAAGTGCTCTCGCTGGTGATCAATCCCATATGAGCGTATATAGGGCTCAATCCGGCCAGTTCTGCATTACCTTCTTGCGCATTATAGACGATGGTCACTTCATCTTCTACCGTAGGAAAAGTAGGTGTGACCTGGAGGATCTGCCCAAAGGAGATCATGTGAAAAAGGCAAAGGGTGAGGGTGGTGATCAGTATTCGCATAGGGATTCTATTCTATAAGACATCAAAGATAGTGTCAATGTGACAATTTCTAGTTTTTTCAAAGCTAGGCAAAGCCTTATTCCCTCAGTCAAAAGACGGACGCTGCAATCTTTCATTCCTTTCAATCCTAGAAGAGCTTTGTAGGATACAATTCTCTAGTTCAAATAGACTCAGTGCACCGAGATACAGCGAAAAAAGATGAAATAAATCGACCCAGAAACTGTTTGGAAGTAGGAAGAATACTATATCTTAGACATGCTGAACACAACGTAGAGGTTTTGGAGTGTTGAGTGATGATTGGACAGAGGTCGAGAGTATTACCTTGAAGATCTTCAACCAAACAGACAGATGAAAAAGGTCGTCTTGGATTTTTCTAAGACGCCCTTTTTTTTTCGTTTCAGAGGATTGCTACGCTACGTCCTTGTCATCTACGCGCAAGGCAAGGATTCCTGCAAAGATCAAGAGAACACCTCCCAGCATGACCGCATGGAGCGTGTTGTTGGCCAAAACATTACGCATGACCCAACCGAATCCAAGGGCTGCGATGATCTCGGGAATCACGATGAACATATTGAAGAGTCCCATGAATATCCCCATCTGCTTGGGAGGGATATCCTTGGCAATGATGGCATAGGGCATCGATACTATACTGGCCCAAGCCACCCCGACCCCGGTCATACTCAGCAAGAGTAGCGGGACATTCGGACTATCGATCAGATACAATGAGAGCAGACCTATTCCCCCTGCCAATAGGCAGATGAAATGTAAGCGCGCGTATCCCATGCGCCTGGCCAGACCTGGCATCACCAATGCAAAAATGAATGTGACCACTGAATAGAACCCGAAACAGATATTGGCCATGGCCAGTCCTTCTGCATACAACTCACTGGCCGGATCGGTAGCTCCATATACATGCTTGCAAATGGTCACCGTGAGATAGAACCACATCAAGAATAATCCCATCCAGGTGAAGAACTGGACCGGGGCCAACTGCACGAATGATTTCGGCATGTTGTTGAAGGCCTTTTTCAAACCGGCCAGATATCCGATGCGCTCTTCCTCTTCTTCCTCGAAATATTCCGGTGGATATTCCTTGGTGGTGAGAACAGTATAGAGGATGGCCCCGAAAAAGCTCACAGCTCCAATGATGAAACTCATCTTGACATATCCAGGAATGCTCCCATCTTCTGATGTAGGTGAGAATCCGAACCAATTGAGCAGTATCCATGGCATGACTGCAGCCAGTACCGCACCGAGTCCGATGAAAAAGCTCTGCATGGTATATCCTCGGGCCAATTGTTTCTCCGGCAACATATCGGCTACGAAGGCCCGTGTGGGTTCCATGCTGATGTTGATAGAGGCGTCCAGTACCCAAAGCAATCCGGCCGCCATCATGATAGACCCGGATTGAGGCATGAGCACCAGCGCAATACTTGCCAGAATAGCACCGATCAAGAAATACGGTCTTCTGCGACCGAATGTCGGATGCCAGGTGCGATCACTCAGGAAACCGATGATCGGTTGCACGATCAATCCGGTCATGGGAGCTGCGAGCCAGAGGAAGGGGATCTCATCGGGAGCTGCACCTAGGAATTCGTAGATGGCACTCATATTCCCCATCTGCAGACCCCAACCGAACTGGATTCCGAGGAATCCGAAGGTCATGTTCCAGATCTGCCAGAAGCTGAGTTGTGGTTTGGTCAATTTGGTCATATCGGTATGGATGGATTACGTATCAGCTTCTGATTTCGTAGACCCTATAATTCCAAGGTCCCAAGGTCTCACTATAATCGGTAGTGATCTCTACTTCTTCTCCGGTGAAGAGTTCTTCATAGAATCCTTCAATCCCTGTGCCATCCAACGAGACTGCGCGTTCTTCAGGAGACATATTGAGCAATACCAGAACAGCATCCCCATTCTTCTCACGGTAATATGCGATCACCTTCTTGTCATCACCAGTAGTCACCACTTGGGTCTCTCCTCCATACTCTCCATTCCAAAGCGCTTCATTCTCGTGATTGGCTTCGATGAGTCTCGTATAGAATCCACTCAGCGGGGTCTCGCTCCAGTCGATCTCGTCTTTCTCGAAGAACTCGAGTCGGTGGTCCAATCCAGCTTCCTGTCCGCTGTAGATCAATGGCATGCCTTGCAATGTGGCAGCCATCACCGCAAAGGTCTGTACCCCATCTCCTAGGCGCTCCTTCACAGTACCTTTCCAGGTATTCTCATCATGGTTACTCGTCATCTGCATGCGATAGGCATCGGATGGGAATCGCTTGTCCTTCTCGAGGTATTCAATGATGTCATCTGCATCCTTCTTGCCTTGGGCGATACCGTTCATGATGAAATGATACTCCCAGGCATAGCTCATGTCAAAGGCTGCATCATGATGCTCTGGATGTTCTGCTTCGGCCAGCATGAATACGGGCTTGATCTTATCCAATTCAGGCCTGACCTGATCCCAGAAATCATCTGGTACCCACTCGGCCACATCACAGCGGAATCCATCGATATCGATCTCTTTGATCCAGAATTGCATATCAGAGATCATGCGCTCACGCATTTCTTCATTCTCGAAATTCAGATCTACCACATCAGACCAGTCTGTACCAATAGGAGGCTGGAGATTGCCAGTGCTATCCAGTGTATACCAATCGGTATGACCTTCTTCGACCCAGACGTTGTCCCAGGCCGTATGATTGGCCACCCAGTCGATGATCACTTTCATGCCGCGTTCATGGGCATCATTGACGAGCATCCTGAAGTCATCCATCGTGCCGAATTCCGGGTTGATACCTCTATAATCCTTGACGGAATAATAGCTGCCCAGCCCTCCTTTCCTGTTCTTCTCACCAATAGGATGAATAGGCATGAACCAAAGGATATCCACTCCCATCTCATCCAGTCGTGGGAGATGCTCGCGGAAGGCATTGAATGTACCTTCTGGTGTATACTGCCTGACATTGACTTCATAGATGACGGCATTCTTACTCCACTCGGGGGGTGCTTTCTGACTGGTCCCTTCGGTACGTTCTTCAACAACGACCTTCTCTTCGGCCACTTTCTTATCGGTCTTGCACGAAGTGATGTTGATCAAGAATGAGAAGGCGAGTAGGAATAGTGATAGTTCTTTCAATTTCATTTCAGTAGAGTATTTCAAATGAATGAGGTGGTAAGGTAGTAGTTAGATAACCATTCTCGGAACTCATGGCAGTCGACCTGAAGGATTCTTCAGGAATCGATTGGTCGGCCATGGGGTTCAGTGATATCTGTTGTGATTCATCACCGGTATTTATCAGCACATATACACTCTCTCCCAGATAATTTCGTGAGTAGACCAGCATATTCCCTTCGACCTGATGTATGCGTATGTCGCCATAGATCAGAGGGAGTGAATTCTTCCTGTAATTCAGCAATTCAGAAGTCATTTGTTTCAATTGCTCTTCTTGAGCTGAAAGACCGGAAAAGCGCATCATCTTGCGATTATCGGGATCATTCCCTCCATAACTTCCGATCTCATCACCGTAGTATATGACCGGTAGGCCAGGCAGTGTAGAAATCAAGGCCATCAAGAGCTGGCTTCTATTATAGGCCACCTCATCCCCTACTCCTACTTCTCTGGTCCATCCAGCCACCTTGGCATTCTCATCGAATCTGAGTGCACCTCCGGCATAGCTGATGAAACGCCCTCGATCCTGATTGCCGGTGATATTTCCCATCAAGTGATGATGACCATACGCATCGAGGCTCTTCTCCAGTTCATCCACAATACGCTGACAGCCTACTTCTTCCCGGCAGAGCGTAGCTACAAGTGCATCATAGAGATTGAAATCGAATTGCGCATCGAGTTGACCGGTATTCACATAGCTTCCGATCAGTTCTGGGCTGCCATAGGTCTCTCCTATCTGATAGATGAATTTGCCCTTGGCCGAGAATTTCTCTTTCAATTTCCGAGTGAGGGT
>JABDLZ010000098.1 GCA_013001705.1 Flavobacteriales bacterium | reverse complement strand
ACCTACACCTACTTGATTATTCCCGGAATATCCCGATCCGATGGATCCTCTGACCGAAAGCTGTGGGCTTCGGCCTCCTTGGGCGATGTCCATACCTACCTCACTGCTTTCTACTCGCAGTTCAGCGGCCTTGATCTGGGGGAGGTTCTGCACCGCGGTAGAGTACACCTGGAGCACCTCTGGAATCGGCCGTTCCATGTCCAATAGGCTGTCGCTTGGGGCGAGGATCTCGAATTGCTGAGCTTCTTGAGGACCAAGTAGCAGAAGGTTGGTCAAGGTCAATCGGGCGATCATCAAGCTATTCTCTATCTGTGTCAGGTTCAGTACATCGGTGGCCAGTTGAGAACGGACCTCTAAGAGACCGGCCTCGGCCTCTTGTCCTACTTCGAACATGCGCTCCATCCGGGTGACTTGTCGTTCTGAGATACTGACTTGTTCTTCAGCGGCCTTGACCTGCTCTTTGTTGAAGAGCACATTGAGGAAGGACTGGGCCACCAAGAGGGCCATATCGTTCCGCATCAATTTCAGGTCTTCAGCACTGGCTTCCAGGTCGATCTTACTTTGCTTGATGCTGTTGCGGATCTGCATCCCTCTGAATAGCACCATCTCGCTAGAGAGGAATAGATTGTTATTCCGCACTCGGTCTGTGGCGAATTCATTGGTGAAAGGGTCGATGGTCTGACCCCAATTGTATCCATGGGTGGCTCCTGCATTGAGGGAGGGGAACTGGCTGAATCGGGACTGCTTCAGATCGATCTCAGCCATATCGCGGAACATCTCTGTACGTTCTATGTCCAGATTGCTGTCCCAGGCCCGCTCTATGCATTGGCCTAAAGTCCATGGAGTTTGACTGATGAGCAGGGTAGGGCTCAGGGTGGTGAGTATCACCAGGGTCCCTACTAGAAAAAGTCGTTTCATACCAGCACGAATGTAATGCGGTAAGATAGGGTATTAGACCAAAATGTATGGTCGGTATTGAGAAGGTGTATTGGGAGTCTCAGTTCGATGTGCTCCATGAAGTGCCTTCGGGTCCATCTTTGAGCTGGATCCCAGCTTCAGCAAGGCGGTCCCTGATCTGATCGGAAAGTGCGAAGTCCTTGTTCTGCCTAGCCTCTTTCCTGAGGTCGATCAATACCTGCATGATATCATCGAGCTGGTCTCCTGGGCCGGATCCTTGCTCCTCTTCCAATCCCATGACAGTAAAGAGATAGTCACGCATGAGTTCTTTCAGTGCGGCCAGATTCTCTGGGTCGATGGTGGCCTGACCGGCCTTGATCTGATTGATGCTCTTCACCACATCGAAGAGTACCGCGATCAGCACGGGCGTATTGAAGTCATCGTTCATCGCCTCTTCACAGCGGGTCTTGAAATCTGCCGCTGACACTGTTCCGGAATCGCTGGTGGGAAGCTCCTGTAAATTCTGCCAACCTTCCATCATACGGGCGTATCCTTTTTCTGCGGCCTGAAGTGCTTGATTCGAGAAATCCAGGGTACTGCTGTAGTGGCACATGAGCATGAAGAATCTCACGGTCATAGCACTGTATCCCTTCTCCAAAAGCTTGTGGTCACCAGAAAGCAGTTCTTCAGGAGTGAATCCATTCCCTTCTGATTTGGACATCTTGCGCCCATTGACGGTGAGCATATTGGTATGTAGCCAATAATTGACCGGAGTAGTTCCTGTAGAGCCGGTATTCTGAGCTATCTCACATTCATGGTGAGGGAATTTGAGGTCCATTCCACCACCATGTATATCGAATCGTTCTCCCAGATACTTGGTGCTCATCACGGAGCACTCCAAGTGCCATCCTGGAAAACCTTTTCCCCATGGTGACTCCCAGCGCATGATGTGCTCAGGCCCGGCCTTCTTCCATAGGGCGAAATCGAGTGGATTGCGCTTGTCCTCCTGTCCGTCCAACTCGCGGGTGTTGGACATGAGGTCCTCTATCTTTCGACCAGAGAGTTGACCATACTCATGGTCCTCTGCATATCTCAGTACATCGAAATAGACCGATCCATTGACCTCATAAGCATAGCCTTTGTCCAGCAAGGTCTGGGTCATAGCAATCTGCTCTATGATATGAGCAGTGGCTGTTGGTTCAATACTCGGTTCGCTGATATTGAAGAGACGCATCACCGCATGGAATCCGTTGGTGTATCGCTGAACGACCTCCATGGGTTCCAGTTGTTCCAGACGGGCCTGCTTGGCAATCTTATCCTCTCCTTGGTCCACATCTCCCACTAGATGACCTACATCGGTGATATTGCGCACATAGCGCACCTTGTATCCCAAATAGCAGAGGTATCTATAGATGACATCGAAACTGAGAAAGGTCCTAACATTTCCGAGATGGACGTCCGAGTAGACGGTCGGTCCACAGACATACATGCCCACATGAGGCGGATTGATCGGTTGAAAAGCTTCCTTTTTACCGCTCAGTGTATTCTGTACAACAAGCTTGCTCTGCATGCCGCAAAGAAAATGAATTTGATAGGTCAGGGATAGTGGATCTGGATCGGAAAGAGGATCACTTCATATCCTCATCGATAGGCGCATGCCCGATGAGTTTACCATCTTTATATACCTCTATGGTCTCCAGCAGTCCATTGCGATCGTAGCGATACCATTTACCGTTCCAGAGTCGTCCATTCTTGAAGTATCCGGATTGACTGATCTGGCGGTCCTTGTTATACAGCGTGTTATTCCCTGTTTGCTTGAATACGCTGATATTGGGAGTGTCATTCTTGACCACTTGGGTGCGCTTGACTGGAACTGCAGGGGTCTCTTTGACCACCACTTCAGGCTTTTTCATGGTGTAGGTCTTGATCGACCCTTCGGTCATCTTGCCTCCATTGAATTCCTTGGTCTCTTTGAGATCACCATTCGCATAGTACCTCTTCAAGGTGCCTTCTTCTTTACCGTTATTGATCTGTACCTCGAGTTCGACCTGACCATTCTCGTGATAGTACAGCTGCTGACCATTGCGGATTCCGTTCTCGCTGAAGGTGAATTTCTGGGATAGATTTCCGTTGGGATGATATCGCTTGAAATCTCCTGTGTTCTTATTGAATCTCCAGTTTCCTACTTCTTCAGGAATACCGGTCTCATAGTAGGTCTTATACGGTCCGTTGGGGATGTTGTTGGCGTAGGTGATCTCACTGAGTAGCTTACCATTGGGATAATATCGTTTCCAGAGGCCGGTCTTCTTATTGGCCTCATAGTTTCCTTCTTCGATGACTTGCTCAGGGGCATAGCCCTTGGTAGGCCGTACCGAACCAGTGATGATCCAGTAGCCGGTCTTCCGACCTTCTGCATCGAGTGCATTGGTTGCCTCACTGGCCTGTCCGACCATGGTGCTGATGCACATCATACATACTAAGAAGAATCCCGATATCCTCATTATCTTCCTCACGTTTTGAAGTCGCTCTACGATTTACTCCTAGGCGTTTGTACGTGAGAATGGAGGAAGGGTTACAAAAGGTCTTTGATTTTCAGATCAGTGAGCATGAGGTCGACCAGAGACGTGAGATCGACCGAAGGTCTCCAGTGCCAATCTTCCCTTGCTTGACGGTCATCGATGGAATCAGGCCAGTCTGCGGCTATCAGGTCCCGGTGATCCGGTAGGTATTCTATAGTGAACTCCGGAATATGTCGCTGAATCTCAGCTGCAAGGGTCTGTGGATCGAAGCTCATCGCCTGGATATTATAACTGGTCCTTACAGAGAGGTTCTCCGGAGGAGCTGCCATCAATTCCATCGTAGCCCTGATGGCATCATTCATATGCATCATGGGTAATCTCCGGTCAGGGCTTAGAAAACAGCTGAAGTGGCCTTTTTCCAGTGCAGCATGGAAAATATGCACTGCATAGTCCGTAGTTCCTCCTCCGGGGAGACTTCTGCTTCCGATCAATCCTGGATATCTCACACTGCGCACATCTACTCCATGCTTCTCATGATAGTAGTTGCACCAGAGTTCTCCACTGACCTTGCTGATGCCATAGACTGTGGTAGGTTGCAGAGTCTCGTGTTGAGGTGTTTTGATGATCTGCGCATGATGCCCATATACGGCAATAGAACTCGGCCAGAATATCCTATCGACCAAGCCTTCCCTACCCAATTCCAACACATTGAACAACGAAGTCATGTTGAGGTCCCATGCCTTCATCGGGTTGCGCTCTGCTGTGGCGCTCAGCATGGCTGCCATCAGATATACCTCATTGATGCCATGGACCACCAAGGTCTTGCGTATCTCTTCGGCCGAGGTGGCATCTAATCGGATATAGTGACTGTGGTCATCAGGCGAAGGGTCCTTGATATCGGATGATACGACCAACTCCACATCAGGTGATTCTTCCAAGGCTCTGATCAGAGCCGTGCCTACCTGTCCCTTCGATCCGATGATCAATATCCTTCTCATAGAGGTAAATGTATCAATCTGAACAGATATCCACTTACTGTCGGTTGCTTATCCGGAGTGTCTCTTCTCCTTGAATGCGTTCGATCAATTCTGGAATGGCCTCCCGCATATCATATTCGTTATCGATCAGGATATCCACCTGCTCTCGGTGTGGAAGCAGATAATTCCTGAATGCAGGTTCCACGTGATGCTCCCATTGATAGCGTACCGTCTCTTCAGGGTATCCACGCTCGTTGAGGTCGCGTTTCAGTCTACGTTCGAATCGGGTCTCTACATGAGCATCTACAAAGACCTTGATGTCGAAGAGCGGTCTTATGAAGGGATAGTGAAATACGAAAAGGCCTTCTACGACCAGGATCCTACGCGGTTCAAGAACAATGGGTTCTGCTAGCTGCGCTTGATTGTTGAAGGTATAGCGGGCAATTTCCACACGTTTTCCATGGATGAGTCGCTCCATGTCGGTCTTCAATCGACTCGAATCGATGGAATCAGGCAGGTCGAAATTGACCTCGCCATTAGGGTCCTTGGACTGCTTCTCAATGGGATGATAATAGTCATCTTGGGAGACCACCGTGACGTGGTCACTACCGAGTTCGGCCTGGATCAAGCGTATGAGGGTCGTCTTTCCCGACCCACTCCCTCCAGCAATCCCTATGATGAAGGGACGGTCCATCAGGCGGATTCTAGGACGGACAGAGCTTCGAGGATCTTCAGTCCATCGGTATTTCCTACGATCGGCTCTGAGGCACGCTCAGGGTGGGGCATCATGCCGAATACATTCTTTCCGGCATTGCATACACCAGCGATGTTCTCCATACTCCCATTGGGATTGGCCTCGGGTGTGATGTTCCCCTCTTTGTCACAGTACCGGAAGATGACCTGGTCATTGTCATTCAAGGCCTTGATTCCGTCTGCATGGTCGAAATACTTTCCTTCTCCATGGGCGATCGGGATCTTCAGTACTTCATCCACCAAGGGTCCAGAGATGGGTGCTGACTGTGACTGACCTTTCAGAAAGACATTTTTGCAGATGAATCTATGGGAGTCGTTGTGAAGCAATGTACCGGGTAGAAGACCTGCCTCACAGAGTATCTGGAATCCATTGCATATACCCAGCGTCAAACCTCCACGCTGTGCATGTTCCACCACCTCGTTCATAATAGGTGAGAAACGTGCAATGGCTCCAGAACGGAGATAATCCCCATAGCTGAACCCACCCGGCACGACTACCAGATCCACACCTTGCAGATCATGGTCCTTATGCCAGAGAGCGACCACCACATGGCCTATCACGTCACGCATCACATGACGCATGTCTTCATCACAATTAGAACCGGGAAATGTGATCACACCTACTTTCATGAGCTTCACTGATTGTGATGTCAAAAGTAGACGATCCACACGTTCTGAAGGGTGTCAGTAGGGGCTATATCCAGAGAAAAACGAACGTAGTGATCAACCAGACCATGAAGAGAAGCGAATCGACACGTGAAGCATCGCTTTTCAGCAATTCAAGGAATAAGAAACTGAGGGGAAGCCCCATCAAGACCAATCCGGGTCGCGCATCTGCGAGTTGGAATAGGGCCAGCGATAGGAGAAGCGTAACACCGAGAAGCAAGATGCTGATACGGAGTATTTTACGCTTTCTCACAATCCCTTTTCTGGTCTGACGGATAGTCCGAATCAATAAGAGACTACTTACGCTGAGTTGTACGAATATGTAGATGGTGGTCAGGAGTCCGGAGCCTGAACTTCCTGTGGAAGTCTCGGTCAGGAACATGTGATCGTACTCATACATGACCAACTGTCCGGTGATGATGTATTGCAATGAGGTATATAGATACAGAGGGAGTGCTATGCCTACCAAGGTCCAAATGATGCATTTCCAATTCAGTGTCCTCAAAATGGAAAAGCCCGGCCAGACAAAGAGTAGGAGTCCGAACATGATCGGGGATAAGAGAGAGCATAGACTGATGATGAGACCGGCCTTGAAAGCTGCTGCTGCCAGTGAGTCGCCTTCTTTGAGCCCGATCACCTGCGCGTACAGTAAGAGTAAAAGGATCAGTACAATCAGCCAGCTCAGACTCTGACACGAGAGCAGAGCGGTAGCTGAGAACAAGGCAAGTGGATAGAGGGAAGAACGATTCTGATAGTCGAGAATCCCTGTGCTATCCAAGAGCGAGCGTGCTCTGAACGGGATCAGGATGACAATAGCGATACTGAGCAGCGTGCCATATGGGTGGCGAGAAAGAATAGGAAGTGGCCCGAAAAGCCCCGCTATTCCTTCACTACAGGACAAAGGCCATATAAGGAAATGGGAGGTCAACAAGAGAATGACAGCAACATAGAGCAGTGTCCAAGGAAGAGGGTCACACCGATAGACGCGTTTCAGTATCTCGAACACTTGACTAGAATTGCTGATTCATTACTTTCGCCATCGTAAAACAAAGAATGATATGACAGAAGTCTGGTACTCCATCGGTGATTTTATAACGTGGACCTTCGGAATACTCGAGGCACTTGGTAACATACCCAATGTGATCTTCACCATCATCGGTTTTATAGGTGCGGGATTCTGGTTGATGCGTCAAGCCAAGTACACCAAGGAAGACGGACAAGCAGGAAGGCTCATCTGACCACCTCGTTCAGCTCGTATCCGATATCCTTCCTGAAGTATTTCCCTTCAAAATCTATCTGTTGCAGATTGCGGTAGGCCTGTTGCAGCGCTGATTCCAGATTCTCAGCTACTGCTGTCATGGTGAGTACCCTTCCTCCATGGGTCACCAGCTCATCTCCTTCCATCTGGGTTCCTGCATGAAATAGGATACTGGATCCGTCTACATTGTCCGTTCCTGTTATTTTCTTCCCTTTCTCATAGGCCTGCGGATATCCCCCAGAGACCATCATCACCGTACAGGAGCGCTTCTCCGTAATCTTCAATTCCTGCTGGGACAGTGAGCCTTCTCCAACGGCCTTCATATGTTCTAGCAGATCAGAGTCGATACGTGGCAGAACGGCTTCGGTCTCCGGATCACCCATGCGCACATTGTACTCGATCACAAATGGCTCATCGCCTACACGCATCAGTCCGATGAAAAGAAAGCCTTCGAACTCTATCTTGTCTTTCTGAAGTCCGCTGAGCGTACGGTCGATGATTTTTTCCTTGACCTTCTGCATGAAGCTCTCATCCGCTACGGGCGCAGGGGAGAGCGCACCCATTCCTCCGGTATTCAATCCGGTATCTCCCTCGCCTATACGTTTGTAGTCTTTGGCTGTTGGTAGAAGC
>JABDLZ010000097.1 GCA_013001705.1 Flavobacteriales bacterium | reverse complement strand
CCTTCTACCAAGAGAAACGCGATTTCTTCTGCCGTGCAGTCGCTGGTTCGCGATTCGATTTCACAGCGTCCGAGGGCACCTATTTCCAGCTCTTGGACTATGGTAGTATCGCTCAAGAACCGGATGTGGATATTGCAAGGAAATGGACTATCGATGAAGGAATCGCATCCATTCCCATCTCGGTATTCTACCAGCATCCACCGGAACAACATCTGTTGCGATTCTGTTTTGCGAAAAATGAAGAAACCCTCGAACGAGCGGCTGAAATACTCCATCGATTATGAATATCACTCTCATACAAGCGGAACTCTATTGGGAGGATCGAGCGTCCAACTTGAAAATGTTGGATAGTCAGTTGGAACAATTGAAGCGTACTGATATCGTGGTTCTTCCAGAGATGTTCACTACTGCATTCTCCACCCAATCAAAGGATCTAGCCGAGAAGATGGATGGGCATACCGTAGCTTGGATGAAGGCACATGCATCCCATCTGCAGGCGGTACTGGCCGGGAGCGTGATCATCGAAGAAGAAGGAAGGTACTACAACCGATTCCTCTGGGTCACTCCCGAGGGTGATGTCACTCACTATGACAAACGTCATCTGTTCCGCATGGCAGGCGAGCATGATCATTTCAGTCCCGGCAGGGATCGGGTGATTGTCAAGTGGAAGGATTGGCGAATCATGTTGCAGGTATGCTATGACCTGCGTTTCCCGGTCTTCTCACGCAATCGGTATCATGGAGGAGACTATGAATACGATCTGATCATCTATGTGGCCAATTGGCCTCGGCCGAGGCACAATGCTTGGAGAGGCCTTTTGCAGGCCCGGGCCATGGAGAACCTCGCGTATAGTGCTGGTGTCAATCGGATCGGATCGGATGCCAATGGACTGGAGTATGCGGGCGGCTCTGTGATATATGATTACTTAGGGAAACATTTGGCCCAAGGGCAAGAGGATATGTGCATACTCCAAGCCGATCTGGATCGGGAAGCTCTGCTCAGATTCCGAGAGAAGTTCCCTACTGGGATGGATGCCGATCAGTTCGAACTCAAGGTCTGAAGTCCACTTTCACCTCTTGTTCCACCTCCCAATTGGCTCGGATCACAATGGCTTCGCTGAGCATGAAGACCGGTTCCGGTTGACGTCTATCGACAAAAGAAGCGGGCGTCCAGCTGTCATCCCCATTCGTGTCTTCATAGACACGTAGTGTGTAGCTATCGGGGTTCAAGTACTCTACCTCCCAAGTTCCGTCATCATCGAAGGAGACGCTGCGTATGACTTGATCATTCTTATCCAATAGTTGACATACGAAATCACCGTTATAGGGTAAGTCGATATCCAGTCTTAGGATACCAAAGGACTCCGGGCTCGGTAATCGAAGCACTGTGACCAGAGTATCATTGGACGCACCGTAGATGTCTTCCACTGTCCCGGGGTCAAGGGTCAAGGTATAGTTGCCAATGCTCCAATCTGCACTCAGTGAAATGGCCAAGGCTGGAAATTCAGCTTGGATCTGGAAAGGCTCTGATATCGAGTCCCGGGTCAACTCGATTCCATTGGTATCCAGCCGCGCTATGGGGCTACTGAATTGAAGTTCGGCCGGACTTTGCTCATCATCGAGCGTAGCCACCATGAGTACACTTTGCTCGGCACGCTCGGTCACTCGACCTGGGGACAAAGTGTCCTGCAGTTGAGCATAGCTGATGATCAGTTCATCCTCAGCGATCACAGGTGGTGCGAACCAAAGTCTGAGCGAATCCCCTTGCTGAGTGAAGGACTGTATGAATGACAGCCGATCATGAGCACTTCCTGCAAATTCTGGAATGGAATCCGTTCCTCTGAATGTCAATTCGAGATAGGACCCATCCAGCCCCCAATCGGCCGAATTCAATGCCGGATCGTCTTGAAAGGCTCTGGACAAGCGTAAGGTGTAGCCTATCGTATCGCGCTCTAGAGGTCGGAGTGTGGAATCAGTAAATGCGATCGGTTCTGTCTCACCGATACCAAGGTCGCCATTGATATCACGCAATCCCATGAGTTGATAGTCTCCCATGGCGAGATTGGATAGATAGAAATTCCCTTCACCATCTGTGCGTGCCACATAGAGCGGTCTGCCTCCTAATATCATGGAGTCCGCTACATCGGGATAGATCAAGGCCAGACAATCCCCACAGGGTCGATTATATGCTGCGGTGAGTATCCTACCTCTCATCTCGAGCGAATCGATCACTGCCCCGGTAGAGAAAAGGTAGACATTACTCTCCAGCACATTGCCCTCATTATTATCGACCACCGCGCTACCCAGATTGATCGTATAGGTGGTGTTCTCTGCCAATTCCTGATCGCCTAGGTCGATGATCAGTCGCCTACCGCCTTTGAGTTGGATATCCGGATTGTCCTCCAGGGGTGGTGAGATCAGAACCTGCTCACGTACATTCTCCAATCGAACAAATTCATCGAACACGATCTCAATACTCTGAGCATCGAAATACGTGGACATGGGCAGAGGCTCGGCACTCACTATGCGAGGAGCTTCGGTATCCCTCGGTCCACCGGTGGGGGTGCGTTGTTGTGCACAGGCCGCAAGTATGCATACCAGAATCAGAATACGCCACAGGCTCACTTCCATGTCGGCCACTCTTGCGCGATGTATTGACAGATAGCCTCCAGGCCGAGGCGATCCTCTTCTGAGAAATGATCCAGATGTTCCGAATCCACATCGAGAACCATGACCACCTTATCGTTTACGACCACGGGCACCACCACTTCCGATCGCGAGGATGCATTGCAGGCGATATGCCCTGGAAATGCATGCACATCCGCCACGCAGATAGACCTCTTCTGTTCCCATGCACTACCACATACGCCTTTGCCGTATGCAATACGCGTGCAGGCTACCGGACCTTGGAAAGGGCCGAGCACCAGCTCTTCTCCTCTCACCAGATAGAATCCGGTCCAGAACCACTTGAATTCGTGATGTAGTACAGCCGCAAGGTTGGAAAGGTTGGCCACTGCATACTCCTCTCCTTGGACCAAGGATGCCACCTGCTTCAACAGCAGTGCATAGCGTTCCGATATTTTGACTTCAGAATTCTGCACAGGCAATAGTAGCTACATAGAGTCGGACTCCATCGACTTTGATCAATTGATTGGCACAGGCTTCCAGTGTCGCACCTGTTGTCATGACATCATCCAGCAGGAGCAATCGTTTCCCTTCTAATTCTCTGGAGTCGTCCAGTTCGAACACATCCTGCACATTGGCCCAACGTTCTAGGGAGTCTTTTCGTGTTTGGCTCGTATTGTCCACCACACGCTTAAGCGCGTGTTTCAGCTTCCCATAGCCTTTTTGCTCCATGCCCTGGGCGATGACCTCGGATTGATTATATCCTCTCATCTTCTTCTTACGAGGATGAAGTGGGACCGGAATAAGGTAGTCCATCGCGTGAAATCGTTCTGAACTCAGCAACTCTTCTGCCAGCGAGGCACCCATCCATTCTCCTACCTCTCGATGTCCTTCGTATTTGAGTCTGTGCATCAGGTGTTGTACCCTACCGTTCTTCACAAAATATAGAAGACTGGTCGCAGCCTCGAAAGGGAATCGTCCCATCAATCTCGTTTCAATGGCGTTATATGACATATCATGGATACGGGCATAGGGCATATCCATGCGACATGAAAGACATATCAATTCTTCTCCTCTGAGCAGGGGTGTGGAGCAGGCAGAGCAGGGGGTGGGATAGAAAAGGTCGAGTAAGGGGATATGTGCTTGAAGAGCCTTCAATAATTTATATATAGTTTTAGCCTGAACGAGTAGCGGTAATGAAGCACTGAAAGACAGAGCATCACCGTTAAGACACGTAAAACACTGACAAATCTATCCTGTACATGGCTAAAGCAGACGAAACAGCGGCAAAAAACACAAAGACACTCTACGGAATCATCGGAGTTCTCTCAGTGCTCGTGGTGGTCCTAGGTGTTCTCCTCATCATGCAGCGGGGTGAGAATACGGACCTTACTGAGAATAATGACACCCTTACTGTAGAGCGTAACGACCTGCAAGAAGAACTCGGTAGTATGCTCGAGCAATACGATGCCCTGACCGTGGAGAATGAGGATATGAATGCGGAGATGTTGGAGCAGAAAGAAGAGATCACCCGGCTCATGGAACGGGTCAATAAGCTCAACAAGGATGATAGGAACCTGCGATGGGAGATCGATAAACTGAAGAAAGAGGCGCGGACACTCCGAGATATCATGAAGGGCTATCTGGTCAAGATAGATTCACTCAATCAGGCCAATGCCGCTCTTACCGAAGAAAACACCACGCTCTCTACCAATCTGACCGAGGTGACCTCCCGGAAGAATGAACTCGAATCCACCGTGGAGAATCAGGAGAATCTGATCAAACAAGGATCTGCATTGACGGCAGTGGATCTGAGTGCTTCTGGATTGCGCATCAAGTCCAGTGGAAAGCAGGCCGAGACCAATCGGGCCAGCCGAGCAGAGATGATACGCACCTGTGTCAGCCTCGGAGAGAATCGTATCACGGAATCGGGTAAGAAGACCCTGCATGTAAGGATAATCAGTCCAGAAGGTGTGGTCTTGGAAGATGACGACTACCCCAATGCGACCTTTGAATTCGAGGGGATCTCTGGTAAATACAGTACCAGACGGGACATAGAGTACAACAATGAACCCCAAGATATCTGTGTGTTCTATACAGTGAACTCAGAACTGAGCACAGGCCAGTATATCGTAGAGCTCTACGAATCGGGATTCATGGTCGGAAAAACAAGCTTCGATCTACGATAGCCGTCAGATACTCAGCTTGGACCTCCTGATCTCTTTACGAACGATGTAGAAGGCCACTGCGAACATCAACAGATAGGGGAATCCCATCAGGTATAGGATGCCATTGTTGATCCCTTCGCTCACACGTACACCTTCCATGGCAGCATCTGACTCCAGAACTGCGCGGCACATGGCACATTGAGCTGAGACATCCATTGCGGCCAAGAGCATCAACAGGCCCATCGATATGTGCTCGAAAGCTTTCATCAATGTAAAGACAAAGATAGCCTCTAGAAGGCGTAATATGGGGCTAAGAAAAGGTACACAACGACACCTGTGATACACACATAGAGCCAGACGGGATAGGTAAATCGCACCAAACGCTTGTGCTTGGCAATGGCACCGATATATCCCCTGTAGTAGGCCAAGAGGATAAAAGGAAGGGATAGGCCGGCCAGTAAGATATGTGTGATCAGAATGATGTAGTAGGCCGTTCTGAATTCCCCGCCATAGCTTGTGTCACCAGAGAAATAGTGGAAGACCACATAGTTGAGCAAGAAGACGACACTCAGTACCATGGCCGAGGTATTCAGTCTCCTATGTAAGGTGACCTTCTTGTTCTTGATAGCGATCAGAGATGCAATGAGCAGCAGGGCACAGGTGCCATTGATGAGTGCGTTGAACCTGGGAGCGTTCTGCATCCAAGACGGCATCCCTTCTGCTTGGGGAAGTTCATGGAGGATGATCACCAGGCCATAGACCACGGCAGTGAATATCCATATGGCCCATATGATGCGTTTATCTTCCTTCACGCTTCTTCTGCTTGCGTTCTTGCCCTATCAACATCTTGATGTCCTCCTCCAACTCCCGTACTTCTTCTGGGTCGGTCCCATCGTAGTATCCTCTGATATGGCCTTCTTTATCCACTAGGATGAACTTCTCCGAATGGAGGAAGTTCCCTTGCTGGTCAACGTCTTCTTGAGTAGTGACCCGGAATCCATTCACCCCTAGGTCATAGATCTCTTCTTTATCCCCTGTGGCCATGGACCATCGCTTATCTGTGATCTCCATGCTCTTGCGATAGTCCATCAATACCTCTGGCGTATCGTACTCCGGATCCACGGTGAGGGATAAAAATCGAACCTCATCGAAATAATCCTCTTCGAGTTCCCAGACCAGGGTCCGCATCTGACGGGTCATCTTGGGGCAGATGGTCGTACATGTGGTGAAAAAGAAATCCACCACAGAGATATGTCCATCGATATAGCTTCTGTCCAAGGTCTGCCCTTGATGATCTACGAACTGGAAAGGTGGAATGGTACTCCAGATGGTGTCATTGACCATCTGACCATCGACTTGTTTCTGTACGACTTCCTCGGGGAAGAAATAAGGCAGATCCCTAAAGCTATGTTGCATCCTACTCAACAGGAAAATGAAAACAAATCCTGTAAGGAAGATTACTGTGAGGAAAATACGTTGCTTGAGTTTACTCTTATTTCTGGTCATTGATCATTCTGCATAGAACAAGTCATTGATATAGGCCGACTCGGTCAGGGCGATAAAGATCAAGTAGAGTATAAAGACTATGTAAGGCGCCAGTATGGTGTATTTGAGGCTCTTGCGCTCATCTCCTAAATGCATGAACACCAGCACGATATATGCGGCCTTCAAAAGGGTCATCCCGATAAAGAGCCACTTGACGATGGTCCATGTCGTGCTACCGCTCTCGCGAGGTATGGTCGCACCGATGGCCACTTCTATAACAGTGACGATGGTCAGTAGAGCGGTTACTTTCCAGATCTTCTTGCGAATCTGTTTGCCATGCTCATCGTCATGCTTAGCAGCTACCGCATATTGTTCATCGTATATGAGATCGTCTCTCTCCATAGGTCACACGAGATAGAAAAAGGTGAATACAAATACCCAGACCAGATCGACAAAGTGCCAATAGAGCCCGGTCTTCTCGACCATTTCAAAGTGTCCTCGTTTATCATAGACTCCTTTGATCACTTGGATGAGAATGATCAGGTTGATGACCACACCGCTGAATACATGGAATCCATGGAAGCCGGTGATAAAGAAGAATGCGTTACCGAACTGCGGTGCTGCTTTGACATACTCCTGGTCACTGGAGTTCGAAGTAGCTGCATACTCATTGCGCAGCATGTTGGCTCCGTGCCAATAATCCACTGCATCGGCCAAAATTCCTTGTACTTCTGAATCGGGAACAGGAATGATCTCTCCTTCTCCGTACTTGTTCTGTACGAGTTCCAATCCATCTACATAGTGGATCGTGCCTTCATCCGTCATGTGCAGATCCATATTGGAATGATATACCTCTCCGGTAGAAGTGGTGATATAGCCTCCACTACCGTGTATGAAGTGATACCATTCCCAAGCCTGAGAACCGAGGAAGAAGAGCCCTCCTACTACAGTAAGCCCGAGCCATTTGATCACCCCTTGTTTATCCAATCGATGGCCTGCCTCCACGGCCAGTACCATGGTCACCGAACTGATGATGAGAATGAAGGTCATCAATGCCACATACAATAGTGGATAGCCTTCCCCGAGGAAAGGCATGGCGTTGAACACCTTTTCACCGACCGGCCAGTCGGGATATTTATGCCGGAAGAATCCGTATGCGACCAATAGCCCTCCGAATGTCAATGCATCAGAGACCAAGAATAGCCACATCATCAATTTACCGTAGGAAACACGGAAGGGAGAACCCCCTCCTCCCCATAATTCCTCCTTGCTCAATGACTCAGTATGACCTGCCATAGGTAAGCTTGATTTGGCTGCAAGTTTAGTGAATAAAATACAAAAAGAACAGGAGGTAAATCCAGAGGATATCTACGAAATGCCAGTACAGCGCACCTTGGGTCACATTGAGCGGATTTGCAGGCGACAGTCGTCCCATCAGACCCAGTATCACCAGATAGATCAACCAGAAGATACCACCAGCTACGTGCAAGGCATGTAGGCCCGTCAACGTGATCAGATTCCGAGCAGCTGGATTGCGGAAGGTGGCGATCTCCTCATCGATGATCCGCTGACCGGTGGGGTCTGTAGGGTCATAGTAATGACCGTTCTTATACTCCACCTTCAAGCCGGACTGGGTCGTGATATAATAGTCCGTATCGTATTCTCCCTTCAAATGCTCCAAGAATCCACCTTGCAGATGCATCCCTTTAGCGGCCATCTGGTCCCAACCTTTGACCTGTGAATACACAAATCCGAGACCGAGCACCAGACTGCTGATGAGGAGTATATTGAGCAAGGACTTTTTTCCTTGTTTGACCGCTCTTACCGCCCCGATCATCGTCAGTGAGCTCAGAATGATGAGTGCTGTACTCCACCAGAATGCAGTCGGCATGGTGATATTGAGCCAGTAGGCGGCTGCACCCCTTGACACGATATGCATGCTCGTCAGACCAGCGAAGAACATGATGATCCCTACGATACCGATGATCAATAGCAGTTTCTTGGCACGGATCATCTTCTCATCCATTACAGGTTCGGTGTGTTCGTTTTCCATTGTCAATGTTTCCATGTCGGTCATTACCTAAATACGATCGAGGACGAAAATGATCTGCAATACCGGGAGGTAGAAGAAGGTGGTGAACATCAGCTGTTTTGCAGATCGGATGTCCTGTTCTTTGTAGAATAAGAATGCCATATAGCTGAAAAAGCTGCTCAGTGCCACCCCCACTACGGCCGATATGATCCCGGTCGTTCCCAAGGCCCATGGAAGCAGTCCTACCGGAATAAGGAAGAGCGAATAGAGCAGCACCATGAACGCGCTCCGGCTATCCTTGCCTCCAGCCGATGGGAGGAGTTTGAAGCCCGCTTTAGCGTAGTCATCATGAAGCACCCATGCGATAGACCAGAAGTGAGGGAACTGCCAGATGAACTGTATGGCGAACAAGGCTCCTGGTTCCAATCCGAATTCTCCCGTTGCCGCTATCCAGCCCAGCATAGGAGGTATGGCCCCCGGAAATGCCCCCACGAATACTGCCCAGGGGGTTACTTTTTTGAGCGGTGTATAGATCAGTACATAGCTCAATAAGGCGGCTAAGGCTAGTAGAAATGCATTGGTATTGGTGAAGTACCAGATGATTCCCAGGCCCAGCAGGCCCATCAGAGTGCTGAAGATGGCTCCAGTACCTTGACTTAGCCTGCCCGCAGCGATGGGTCGGTCCTTGGTACGGTCCATGAGCAGGTCCGATCGGTATTCTATGACCTGATTGAGCCCGTTGCTTCCGCCCGTGACCAAGAAGCCTCCCAGAACCAAAGCCCAGAATTCAGTCCATACCCAAGAGGCACTTCCTGTAGCAAGACCGTAGCCCAGCACAGAAGAGATCACTACCAGACTGGCCAACCTGGGTTTGGCCAAGGCCACGATATCCCTAAAACGGGAAGGACGATCGATTTCTGTAATATCCAAGGGTTTCAAAAGAGACAGGTCGATGGGCTAGAATGCGGCTGCAAAGGTACATCGAATGATGCCATTCTCAAGGAACCGAAGTCACCGATAGCCGTCCCCTATATTGCTCCTCAGCGAGAGGGTGAAGATGTGGTCGGTACCCTTCACATCCCCCATATCCCAGCGACTGTGATAACCGAGCATGATGCGTCTATCGCTCTTGTGGTCGAGAATACGCGAGAGATAGATGCTGTTCTGGATGGCCTCGGTGCGATCCCCCTGACCGATGAAGTTCCCTACATCACGGAAGGGGTCCACATAGGAGCGGAAGATGTCTCCTCCTAGGTTGATATCCCCCACATCGTCTCCTTTGATCACGTAGGTCAGTAGGTTCCTCAGTGACCAAGGGTCTTTTTCCATTTCTGCCAGCACGAGGAATTCATAGAAATTGGCCCCCAAGGGATGTGCCAGAGAACCGTTGAAGTGTGCGTAATTCTGGATCGGGCTTCCATGCGAATAGGTGAAGGGACGCACCATATTGAATTCGGATTGCATGTACAGACCTTCTACACCGAGCACATCCTGCCCTTTGACACCTAATTGAATCCCAAACTTATTGCCCCACCAACCATTCGCAGCTTGGAATTGGTCCAGCAGGAATTCATCGAATGCAAACTGCGCATATATCAGGTAACTGGGATAGACCTTGAAGCTCATCCCCAGACCAATGATCGCATTGTCGGCCGAGCCCGATGCGAACTCCACCGGTCGGTAGAAAATGATAGGGTTCAGGTATTGCACATCGAATCCACGCTGTGAAAGACTATCCTCGGATTGCCAGATGATGGTCTCGAAGATCTGCACGTTGATCCTCGGGCTGATATTCCAACTCAGCATGTGAGTCGAAGTGAACTTGTCTTCGAATGCGGCACCTTCATCATCGATATCGATGATTCCTTGTTGCCAGGAGAAGAGATTCGTGTAATCGATATGCCAGACCTTGGTCTTGAGTTGGAGATAGGGATATGCCGGAGCATGATCGGAGAGAAAGAGAGAGCGGTACCCATCTCCCCAGAAGTGCTTCGCTCGGCCGAGCTCTATGGAAAAGATATGAGAAGGGTCGAATCTGAGAGCGAACAAACCGTTCCAGATACTGGCCGTACCTCCTTGCTCATCGATGACCTTCCCGATACCCGGATAGACATCCTCCCTCACAGGTCCCTTGTAGAGCAATGAAGTGCCATCTACGATGCCTCCGTAGGCTGCGCCCTGTAAACGGATGCGCTTACCGATAGGCTGGTCGATCGCTAAGCCCACCAATGCCTGTGATGTCCACATAGGGGTATGTCCAGGGTCGATTCCCAGTTCGCCACCTAATAGGAATACCGGTTTCAGTCGATCCCGCAATGAATTGTGCGTGCTATCCTCGCCTGATGCATTCCGGTCATAGGAACGATAGACTGAATGGAATTGGTCATCGTTGACATCGAAACGTTGATTCCAAATCCAGCGGTCGGTATTGTCATTGACCAATAGCCCAGTTCCCTGAGCGATCGACCCAGCATGAATCACACAGATCAATAGAAAAGTGAAGGCCCGGTTCATACCTTTTTCCTAGAACGGATGAGCAAGGGTAGGTGGTACAGCAAGGTGGCCGAAGCCAACATCAGCAGGAATGCCAGGGTCACATTCAGCTGCATGAACAATAGGTTGATCATGACCAGACTGATATTCAGCAGATATACCGCCAAGGCGGTACGCGAATGATTCAGACCGGATGAGAGTAGTTTATGATGGATATGGTTCTTGTCTGCAAGGAAGGGTGAATTACCTGCCAAGGCGCGCAACATGAAGACCCGCAAAGTGTCTACTAATGGATAGCTCAAGATGGACATGGCCAATACTGGCGTGGAGATATGCATTATGGATTCAGGCAACTTGGACGTATCATGCTCTACCATCATGATCGCGAGCACGCTCATCACAGCCCCGATAAGCATAGATCCACTATCACCCATGAATATGCGGGCAGGATGGAAGTTGAAGATCAAGAATGCAAACAGGGCTCCGGCCAGACAAGAGGCCAAAAGGGTCAAGGGAATATCCCCCGCCATATAGAACCACAGCGCGAAGAATGCGCAGGCGATCATCCCTACACCTGCTGCGAGACCATCTACACCATCGATCAGGTTGAAACCATTCACAATGACCACGTAGGTAAAGACCGACAACATGATAGAGAACCAATCCGGTATCTGTTCATAACCGAAAAGACCGTGCATGCTCTCGATACGCACATCGGCCATAAGTACCAGGATGAAGGCTACGAGCATATGGCCTACCAGCTTATACAGGGGGGCGGTGCCGATGATGTCATCCTTCACGCCAATGAAGAAGAGTATGAGCAAGGAAGCGATCATGTATTTGAACTGATCGAATGCCTGGAGCAAGTCGTTATATGGGTCGTAGAAGTAGTTGCGGTCCTCCGTAGGGAACCACAGGGCGTAAGCGAATATGAATCCCGCAAAAATGATAATCCCGCCTATGGTAGGAACACTGGAGATATGCAGCTTGCGCGCTTCAGAAGGCTCATCTACCAATCTCTTCAGTTTGGCCACCTTGATCAGACTCGGTGTGGCCAACAGAACGATGAAGAATGCTGTGATGAAACCTAGGATGACTATATCCACAATGCTGCGCTAGAATCGGTTAAAACTACGGAATTACTCATGCCTGTCCCTTCTTAGAAATCCTCATAGCTATTGAACAGACTCATCTCGACCCCGAATTTGAAATAGGACTGCTTCTGTTCAGGCCACGCTCCATTCCGTTCTCTGAACATCCAACCGATGTAGGCATTGAAATTCGAACGCGGATTGAACATCTTCCCTACTCTGATATCCAGGTGTTCCAGCCGGGACTTGTAGTCATCCAGATCATCGGTCACACAGGTCAATGTGGTGAAGATATCCCCTCCTGCTGCGCAGGGGTCGACTTCGTCAGGCAGGTCGATGAGTTGGTCTGCACCCGAGTAGTCAGCCCGTAGGAACCATCGGTCATAGAAATAGGTGATATCCACATGAAGTTCATCGAAGCCCGCTCCCATAGGGTGAGCTATGGCCTGGCCGAAATGGCCTTGATTCTGACGGATATTATTGTTGGCGTAGGTGAATCGAGCCACAGAATTATACTCCACTCCTAGCGACAGGCCATCAACACCTAGATCCACTGTGCGTGCTCCTACCTGAAAACCGTCCCGATCCTCTTTATCGAGAACATATTGGCCATAGATAAGAAGCTGTGGAATGGGGCGAGCACTGATGTCAGCACCTATCATGACATTGTCCCTCACATCATCGAGTCCGATGCTGGCAGCTGCCGTGCCTATCAATGGGGAGTAGGCCAATGGATCGAGTGCGACCGGACCTTCTCTTGGTTCGAATCGATTCCACATCACCCCTTCGAACAGTCCGATACTGAGCTTCTCGATGGGCCGGATCTCCAAATACTTGAAACTCCCATTCTTCTTTACAAAAAGACTCTCCGGAGTATCTCCCTGAGGTAGCCTACTCAGAGTCTGTAACCATGCGTGAATGATATGATACCTGACTTTTCCCTTGAACCATTGGAATGAAGCCTTGACTTGCGGATAGGTATAGGAATTATCGCTCAGGAGCAAGGATCGATACCCGGATCCTATAAAATTCTTCTGACTACCGAATTGTATGTTGACCCAATCAGCAGGTGCATAGGCCACAAAGCCCTCAGCGATACTATGGTCTCGCCCGGTGGTGGCAAAAGGTTTGATGCGCCCGGTCCCGGGCATCACATTGGTCTCCTGCGTGTAGAGATACATGTAATAGGGGAGAAAGGATTGATGCTCGCGGAATGAGGTCTCGAATGATACCTTTTGACCGATATCTCCTCGCACGATGAAGCCTCTCATGTTACGGGACATCCGGGTCGTATCCTGGTACTCGTTATCCAAGCCTTGCTCGGTACCTACTTCGAGATGCAGCAAGAGATCGATATGGGCAGTGAAGTCCTCTGATTCGATGTTGATCAAATGATCATCGTAGAGCTTGTTGCTGGCCACGCTGTATCGCTTTTCTTGCTCGAATCCTTTGATGGTATCCAGTCCGACCCAGTTGACTGGTAATCCTTGGAATGATCCATGGTGGGTCGTATCGCTTCTCAAGAGGTGGAGCCTGGTGTAGCGGTCCAATGGAAGCCCGTAGTGCTGGGCTATGAGTAGCGGTCCTGAGCATAAAGTGACCGCGAGCAAGAGGATGATCCTAGACCGAGAAAGCCGCATGCTTGACTTCTTGCTCATAGACCTGACGTATCCCTTCTTGCAGTCCGATCTTGGGTTCCCAGCCCAATGAACGGATACGGGACACATCCATCAATTTACGCGGTGTGCCATCCGGCCGGGAGGTATCGAAGGTCAAATCCCCTTCAAAACCTACGATCTCTTTGATCATCAGTGCAAGTTCTTTGATCGAGATATCTTCTCCTGTTCCGATATTGAGAAAAGGTTCTTCATCATAGTTCTCCATCATGAAGAGGCAGGCGCTGGCCAGATCATCCACATGCAGGAATTCCCTTCTCGGTGAGCCTGTACCCCATATCTCTACCGTGTCTTGGTCTTCCATCTTGGCCTCATGGAATTTGCGCAGCAAGGCAGGAAGCACATGAGAGTTCTCCAGATCGTAATTATCGTTCGGACCGTAGAGATTGGTCGGCATGGCCGAGATATAGTTGCGTCCATGCTGCCTGCGGTAGCTTTCAGCGAGCTTGATGCCCGCGATCTTGGCAATGGCATATGGCTCATTGGTCGGTTCCAGTTCTCCAGTGAGAAGATACTCTTCATTGAGCGGTTGAGGCGCCATCTTGGGGTAGATACAACTGCTACCTAGGAAAAGGAGCTTGCTCACATCGGTGAGGTGGGCTGAATGGATGACGTTGGCCTCGATCATCAGATTGCGATACAAAAAATCGGCCCGATATACATTGTTGGCCTGGATCCCCCCTACTTTGGCAGCAGCCAGAAATACGTATTCAGGCCTATACTCCTGAAAGAACTCCAAGGTGGCCTGCTGGTTTGTCAGGTCCAATTCTCCAGAGCTCCGCAAAAGCAGATTGTCGAATCCAGCGTCTTCCAAGGCCCGCACAATGGCCGAACCTACCATGCCTCTGTGGCCAGCCACGTAGATACGTGCTTGCTTATTCATGGTAGTTCATCACTTTATGACCGCCTTTGAGCAGGTATTCATCCCTTTCGAAAAGTTGCAGGTCGGCCTGAACCATTTCTTTGACCAGTTCTTCAAAACCATGTTTATGACGCCAGCCCAATTTCTCATAGGCCTTGCTTGGGTCACCGATCAGCAGTTCGACCTCTGTCGGGCGGAAATATTTGGGGTCGATCTCCACCAGCACTTTTTGGGTAGCACTATCTATACCCCGCTCTTCTGAACCTTCTCCTTCCCAGATGATATCGATACCTACTTCCTTAAAGGCCAAGGTCACGAATTCCCTTACCCGATGTGTTTCTCCAGTCGCCAGAACGAAGTCTTCGGCTTCATCTTGTTGAAGCATGAGCCACATGCCTTCGATATAGTCCTTGGCATGGCCCCAATCTCGCTGTGCGTCCAAGTTGCCCAAATAGAGTTTTTCCTGTAGGCCCAGTTTGATCTTGGCCGCGGCCCGTGTGATCTTTCGTGTTACGAAGGTCTCTCCCCTCAGTGGACTCTCATGGTTGAATAGGATACCGTTGCATGCGTACATGCCATAGGCCTCACGGTAATTCTTGACGATCCAGAAGGCGTAAAGTTTTGCTACTCCATAGGGGCTACGCGGATAGAAAGGAGTCTCCTCGGTCTGGGGCACTTCCTGCACTTTTCCGTACAGCTCAGAAGTAGAGGCCTGATAGAACCGTGTCTTGTCCTGCAGCCCCAGAGTACGAATGGCCTCAAGGATGCGTAACGCTCCTACTGCATCTGCATTGGCCGTGTATTCTGGTAATTCGAAGGAGACCATCACGTGGGATTGGGCGGCCAGATTATATACCTCATCCGGCTGTACCTGCTGGATGATGCGAATCAGATTGGACGAGTCGGTCATATCTCCATAATGGAGGAAGAAATTGACATTCTCCTCGTGCTGATCCAGATACAAGTGATCTACTCTATCGGTATTGAAAAGTGAGCTCCTTCGCTTGATACCGTGGACTTCGTATCCTTTTTCCAATAGGAATTCAGCCAGATAGGCTCCGTCCTGACCGGTGACGCCCGTGATCAAGGCTACCTTCTTCTTTGTCATGGGAACAAAGGTATCCAATTGCCCTCTTGGAGCCTGAGACAACGATCAAGATAATGCTGGGGTCAGGGTCGGAGAAGACTTCGCTTCTCCTCCTTCTTTTTAAGGCGCTCGGCCTTTCGCTTCTCTTTCTTAGAGAGTTCGGTCTTCAGCTCGGGTAGGTCAGCGATGACATCGGGTTTCAGGTATCCATCCTTCCAGATGATGACCGGGGTTCCTTCCTCCACGAACTCGTACAAGGCGTACACATCGATATTGCGCATACGAATACATCCGTGAGAAGCGGGTTGACCTAGAAGTTCTTCATCCGGTGTACCGTGGATATAGATGTATCTGCGCATGCTACTCTTGGCACCGAGACTATTTCGTTCCTCACCCCCTTCCAGCCACATGATCCGTGTGGTGATCAGGTCCTTATCCTTGAAGCGCTCATCGTTGGGCACCGCTTTGCGTTTGGTATTGACGCGACTCTTGAAAATGGTATTGATATCAGCCCCTTCTCCCACTTTCTTTGCGATGAAATGCAGACCTAGAGGGGTCTTCATGCTGTTGGGCACTTCGCCTTCACCGTATTTAGAACTGCTGATCTCAAAAGTCTGTATGATCTCGCTCTTGTTCATCACATACATCTCCTGACTGTTCACATCTACGAAGAGCATCTTTCCAGATGCATAGTAGGAGAAGTGCTCATTGATGACCTCTTTGACCTTGGTCAGCTGTTTGTCAGGGCCCTCAGCAAATAGCCCAATAGACAAGAATAGGGTGAGTATGGCTAAGACTGGATTTCCTGTGCGTTTCATAACTCTGCTCGCTGCACGAAAATAGCTCTCTCTGCGGGTCCAAAAGGAGCAAGTGGTGATTCAATTTTCAACGAGGAAATCTTCATTACTGATATACCCGATTGCTCTTTTGGATCAATTGCGTTTGACCAAGAACCAATTGTTGAGGAGGTTCTCTTTGTTGTAGCGCATCGGTCGGCCCGTGCTGTGATCGGTGACCTCACAACCCGCACCCAGTGCTATTCCATGTCCAGCCGCGGTGTCCCATTCCATGGTAGGGGCATATCGGGGATAGACATCGGCCACTCCCTCGGCCACCAGACAGATCTTAAGTGAAGAGCCCATAGATACGATATCCACCTCTCCATGCTCTGCTTTCAGTTCTTCGATGAAGGATTCCGTCTCAGGTGACATATGGGATCGACTTCCAACTACCATGAAGGGTCTATCTCCTTGGGCTTTGGGCAATTTGTCCCCTTGAGAACTACATGTTTCCCATGTCCAGGTCTGATCGACTTCTACACCATCTACCTTGAAGGCTCCTTCATCCTTCATGCCCACATAGAGTTCTTTTCTAACAGGCACATAGATCACCCCCATGATGGGTATCCCTTGCTCGATCAGTGCGATGTTGACCGTGAATTCTCCATTTCTTTTGATGAATTCCTTGGTGCCGTCCAGAGGGTCCACCATCCAGAATCGCTCCCATTCCTTCCGATGATCATAGGGCATCTCCTTACCTTCTTCAGAGAGGATGGGTAAGTCGCTCTTTTTCAACTGCTCCATGATGGCCTCATGGGCACGCTTATCTGCCATGGTAAGTGGAGAACGGTCATCTTTCATCTCCACAGCAAATTCACTGGAGTAGACCTCCAGTATTTCTCGTCCACCGTTCAAGGCCGCCTGTATGGCAATATCGATAAGGTCATTCATGTATTGAGGTGCTTTTTAGAGGCCGTAAACATATACCAATACTCCGACAGCGACAAGGCAGTATAGAAGCGTGAGCGGGAGCCCGATCTTGAAGAAGTCTTTGAAGGTATATCCTCCCGGACCATAGACCATAAGATTGGTCTGATACCCGATAGGTGTGATGAAACTTGCAGCACCTCCATAGGCTACTAGAAGTACCATCATAGGTATAGGCAGACCCTGTAGATGCGCCACACTCAGAACAACAGGCAGCACGATGGCCACGGCAGCCTTACTGGTCATGAATGCCGTCAGCAGATTGGTGATGAGGAACACTCCGATAAGCAATCCATAGATACCGGTATAGTCATAGAGGGTCAATGTGCGGTCGGCCAAGGAATCAGCTACTCCGGAATTGATCATCCCTTTGCCCAAGGCCAATCCCATGGCGATGATCACGATGAGATCATAGTCTATGCTGTTCTTCAGGTCTTGGATGCTCTGCATGCAGAAGACCAGACTTGAAACCACCAGAACGATCAGACTTGTGAACAGGGGAACTATGTTGAAGACTGCCAAAGCGATACTGATCAAGAGACCTGCAAAGAGGATCAGCGCTCCTCTGCTGTTCTCTTTCTTGATATCGATGACCGATGAGAGAAAATAAAAATCCTTGCTCTGATTGACCCGACTGGCAAGGTCACGCCCAGCGAGTACCATCAACAGGTCTCCAGGCCGGATGATCACTTCACCGAGCTTACCGGAAATAGGCTCACCATTCCGATGAATGGCCATGATGGCTCCATTGAAAAGACTCCTGAATTCGGAGCGTTTCACCTTTTTGTTGACCAGGTCGCTATTCGGGGTTACGACCAGTTCTACGATACTGTCCCTATCTGCCTCGGGGATGGTAGACCTAGAAGGAAGGCTCAATCCCAATTTCGGACTACTCAACTGGGCCACACTCATGGTATCCCCCACGAACAGCAGCCGGTCACCTTCCAGTAATTTAGCATCAGGAGGTGCGGGTCTGACGACACGATTCTTCTTGATGATCTCAAATAGGAAGAGGTCTTCCATATTCCTTAGACCTGCTTCTTCGACCGTCCGCCCGATCAAGTGGGATCCTTTTTTGACAATGGTCTCAACACAGTATTCCCTTCCTCGGTCTGATATTGAATCATCCGGAGAAGATTGCGGCAATAAGGGCTTATGGAATAAGAGC
>JABDLZ010000096.1 GCA_013001705.1 Flavobacteriales bacterium | reverse complement strand
GTGATAATACGGTGTTTTTCAGTTTCGACCAATTGGTACCAGGCCAGTTGACGTGTCTTCTGATCTGGCTACATACCCCTACTGTAGACTTCATAGGTGAGGAGCTAGCCTCCTCTGTGCAGATAGTGGGAAATTATCAGGATGAGGTCGTAGCGATGGGCTCGGATTCCATCGCTGAAACACTCACCTGCGCCTACGACCCCAATGACAAACAGGTCTTTCCAGTCGGTTATTCAGAAGAGCACTATGTCCATCCGGATAGCACCTTGGAATTCCTCGTACGGTTTCAAAACACCGGTAATGCACCAGCTACAGATGTCATTATCCGAGACACCATTGACGATGATCTGGATCTGGGCACATTTGAGTTGGTGGCAAATTCTCACTCGGTCTTTACCACCGTCAAGCCAAATGATAGAGAAGTGGAGTTCTACTTCCAGAATATCATGCTGCCGGATTCGGTCAACAATGAACCAGAGAGCCATGGACTGGTCTCCTATCGTATGAAACCTATAGAAGGCACACCACTGTTGACCGAACTGAATAACACCGCCCATATCTTCTTCGATACCAATCCACCCATCGTCACCAATACCACGTGGAGCACCCTCTATGACTGCTCTCTATTCGAAGTGAGTTTTACCGATGAGGGCGCACTGCTCACCGCCAGTGAAGGAGATACTTATCAGTGGTTTCTGGATGGAGAAGAGATAGAAGGTGCAATTGACCAGGAATACCTTGCCTTACAGAATGGCAATTATTCGGTTCAAGTCGGGACAGACTTCCCATGTTCTGACATTTCTACTTCGACCTTTGTTGTTGTCAGCTCAATTGCCGAATGGGCGGATTCACAGATTTCCCTCTTCCCCAACCCCCTGACCACCACCGCCACACTGGATCTAGGCGATCTCCCAGGACCAGCTACCCTTGAGATCCATGACCTGACCGGCAAGCTCCTGCGGACCGAACTCTTGAAACTTGACTCTGGAATCTTGACCCTCCAGCGAGGCAAACTCTCCTCTGGAAGGTATGTACTGAGAGTCATCTCAGGGCGTGAGACGATGGAGGTGCCTTTTGTAGTGGATTAATTCCTCCTCCGAGCCGCTCTTCGATCGGCCCACCTCCTCTTAGAGGAGGATAGGTTATCGTTGAATGATCTCCTTGAAAGCACCCAAACGTCCTATCCAAAGATGTCCCCCTCCCCGAGTGGGATGCAGCGGGAGGAATAGCGCCCCACACTCCCATTATTCTTCAATAAATTCTTTCCCCACTTATCAACAATTCCCTAAATTTGCAGCCCTTTTAGAAAGTTTAACTTATTTAAAACACACGCAGATGTATGCGATCGTAGACATAGCAGGGCAGCAGCTCAAAGTGCAGAAAGATCAGCAAGTCTTCGTGAATCGTCTTTCCGGTAAGGAAGGTGACAAGGTCCAATTCGACCAGGTCCTCCTCATCGATAACGATGGTTCCGTGACTGTTGGCGCCCCGGCTATCAAAGGAGCGGCAGTGACCGCTAAGATCATGGAGCACCTCAAAGGTGACAAGGTGATCGTTTTCAAGAAGAAGAGAAGGAAAGGCTACAAGAAGAAGAATGGACACCGTCAGTATCTGACCTCCATCCGTATCGAGTCTATCCTCGCCACAGGTGCCAAAGCGGCTGCTCCTAAGAAAGAGGAGAAGAAGGCCGAGCCTAAGAAAGAAGCTGCTCCAGCTGCTAAAGCTGAAAAGCCTAAAGCCAAAGCGAGCAAAGGCGGTGACGACCTCAAGAAGATCGAAGGCATCGGACCTAAGATCGCATCTACCCTCGCTGAGGCCGGTGTAGATACCTTTGCCAAGCTAGCGAAGAAGTCTCCAGAAGAGATCTCCGAGATCATCTCAGAGGTACGTGGAAATCACGTGACCGATACCTGGCCCAAACAGGCTGAGATGGCTGCTGAAGGCAAATGGGACGAGCTCAAGAAATGGCAAGATGAATTGGATGGCGGAGTCGCCTGATCATTTGAACGATTTAAAAGAATAATACCATGGCACATAAAAAAGGAGTCGGTAGTTCTAAGAACGGAAGAGAGTCAGAAAGTAAACGACTCGGAGTCAAGAAATTCGGAGGTGAGATTGTCATTGCTGGTAATATCATCATCCGTCAGCGCGGGACCAAGCATCATCCCGGTGATAATGTAGGAATGGGGAAAGACCATACCCTTTTCGCCTTGATCGATGGGACCGTGGAGTTCCAGAAGAAAAGGAATAACAAGTCCTTCGTCTCGGTTCGCCCTGCAGAAGCTTAGGAGTCGCAACCGTTAAGAAAATCCTAAAGGACTCCTTCCCGATCTTCCGGGAGTGGAGTCCTTTTTTTGTTTCACACCGATACGCCACACATTCACATGTTAGAGGTCAATCGCATCAGAGAAGAGAAGTCCGCCCTGATCCAAGCTTTGCAGAAACGAGGAGTATCCTTAGGAGACACTCTGGATCGGATTTTGGATACGGACGACCGTAGAAAGAAGATCCAGGCCGAATCCGATGGACTGCTGGCCGAATCCAATAGCATTTCCAAGCAGATCGGAGAGCTCTACAAGCAGGGCAAGAGAGAGGAGGCCGAAGCACTAAAAGCACGACCGGCCGAGCTCAAAGAGGATATCCAACGGCTCAAGGAGGAGATGAGCGCGGTGGAAGATGAGATACGTGAATTGCTTTACACCGTTCCCAATGCACCGCATGACTCAGTACCGGACGGGCAGTCCGATGCAGATAATGAAATAGTCAGCACCGAGGGAGAGGTGCCCAGCCTTCATGAGGGTGCCAAGCCTCACTGGGAACTGGCCGAGCAATACGGTCTGATCGATTTTGAACTCGGGGTCAAGATCACCGGAGCGGGCTTCCCGGTGTATATGGGCAAGGGGGCCAAGCTCCAACGTGCACTTATCAATTTCTTCCTGGGTGAGGCAGAGAAAGCAGGATTTCAAGAAGTCATCCCTCCGCATGTGGTCAATGAGTCTTCAGGATATGGGACTGGTCAGCTACCTGATAAAGAGGGCCAGATGTACCATATGCAGGTAGATGACCTGTATATGATCCCTACAGCCGAGGTGCCTATTACGAACATGTACCGTGACGTGATCCTCAAGGAAGAGGACCTTCCGGTGAAACAAAGTGGATATACTCCTTGTTTCAGACGGGAAGCCGGCTCCTACGGGAAGGATGTACGTGGCTTGAACCGCCTCCACCAATTCGACAAGGTGGAGATCGTGGTCATAGAACACCCGGATCGATCCTATGCCATGCTCGAGCAGATGGTGGCCCATGTAGTCGAATTGCTCAGGAAGCTGGAGCTTCCTTTCCGCAAGCTACGCTTGTGTGGAGGCGATCTGGGATTCACCTCGGCATTGACCTACGATATGGAGGTCTATTCTGCAGCTCAAAAGCGTTGGTTGGAAGTAAGCTCCATCTCCAATTTCGAGACCTTCCAGGCCAACCGCCTCAAGCTCCGTTACCGCGGAGCGGATAAGAAGAACCGATTGGCGCATACACTCAACGGATCGGCACTTGCCTTGCCGCGTATCCTCGCAGCTCTGCTGGAGAATAATCAGACCCCCGAGGGCATCAAGATCCCTGAAGTGCTCGTTCCATTCACAGGTTTCGACTATATCCGATGAAAAGAGCAAGTATATTCCTGATCGTACTCGGGCTTATCAGCTGTAGCGATCTGACCGAGGAGCGATGGCAGATCGACCGCCTCCAAGAAAAAGTGACACAAGAGCAGGCACGCTTGAAGAGGCTCCACCCAGATAGTCTACCCATGACTTCTGCCGATGTCACGTCACGCATTCGCACCGTTACCGATCACTACGATGCCCGTGTAGAAATCATGGTTCGGGACTTGAGCCTACTCATGGCTGATTTCAAGGTGTTCAGCAAGGTGTTCAAGGGACTTCCACAGAAACGCATGAAGATCCAAGAAGAACTGGAGATCAGCGCTCAACAACTGACCGACTTGGAGACCGATCTCGTCAATCAGGCGATCGATAAGGAGCAGGCCCAGAAATTCATTGCAGATGAACAGTCGGCCATGGTGAAGATCAGCAATACATTGGATCAGTTGGACACCTTGATGACAAGGGGTCGGAGGGGTTATCTTCGAATGGTGCCTCAGGTGGATAGTGTGATACAGGCTTTAGGCCCGCTACCTTCGGAACAATAATTGATGCCAAAGACCGCATGCGAAAGCTTCTTACGATCCTGATCCTATGTTCTCCCTTGCTCATTCTCGCTCAGGGAAACGAGGAGGAGTTGGCCACCTACTACTATCAGAATGGTGAGTATGAGAAAGCCCTGCTCTACTTGGAGGATATCTACAAGAAGAAGCCCAACGACACCTATTTCCAGTACTATCTCAAAAGCCTCACCGAGACCGACCGCATGGATGATGCGCAGGATCTGGTAGAGAAGCACCTTAAGAAGAACCGCACCCGACTGGATCTCTATGTGGAACTCGGGAGCATGTTAGAGACATCAGGAAGGCCGGATAAGGCCAAGGACAATTACGACAAGGCCATCAAGGAACTAGGACCGGGCCGTGCTCAGGCCAAGAAACTGGCAGACGCCTTTGTGCGCAAGAACAAAGCCGAGTATGCCTTGAGCACCTACGAGAAGGCCAAGCGTCAAGCGACCGACAATTATCCCTATAGCTACGAGATCGCTAGTCTATATGGCACCATAGGGGATCATGAGAAGATGATCGATGAGTATATGAATCTCATCGGTTATAATAAAGGGTATTTGCGCACCGTCCAGAACAACCTGAACCGCACCTTCGATTTCGAGTCGGATGATCCACGGGTGGATATGCTCAAGGGTTCATTGCTCAAGAAGACCCAGTCTACCACTGACCCCATCTACTATGAGATGTTGATCTGGTTGTTCACGCAACGGAAGGAGTTCAATGCGGCCTTCGTCCAGGCCAAGGCCATGGACAAGCGCCTGCAGGAGGATGGTAAACGCATGGTCGCCTTGGGTAGCTTATGCAGTAATAATGAAGCCTATGACGTAGCGGCCAAATGCTACCGATACATCGTGGACGAGAAGGGTCCGGGCACACGCTACTATGAGACCGCAAAAAGCTTAGAACTGGTCTCGGCCAAAAAGGCTTTGACCTATGACCTTCTTCCCCCATTGGAAGAAGTGAAGGCATTGGAGGGCAGATTTTCGGAGGCCATCAGTGAGTTGGGTCCTGGACCGGAGTCGGCCCGGCTTCTGTCTGAACAGGCAGAGCTCAATGCCTATTACATCCACGATGGAGAAAAGGCTATCGTACTCTTGGATAGCGCGATGCGGAGTCCAGGGATCTCGCAGGAGTTCAGAGCATCGATAAAACTACAGTTGGGAGATGCCTTGCTCACGCAAGGGTACATCTGGGATGCTTCCCTCTACTATTCGCAGGTCGAGAAGGATTTCAAAGAAGATGCATTGGGTGCAGAGGCCAAGTTCCGCAACGCACGTGTCTCCTACTACGCAGGGGATTTCGAGTGGGCCCAAGGGCAATTGGATGTATTAAAAGCATCCACTAGCAAATTGATCTCCAATGATGCCATGGATCTATCCCTGCTCATCACGGACAACTATAATCTGGACACCATCCAGCGACCCATGGAACTCTATGCCATGGCCGATCTACTCACTTTCCAGAACCGATTGGATGAAGCAGTGACCACCTTGGATAGTATCAATGCAGAGTATCCCTTTCATAGTCTGGACGATGAGATCATCTACCTACGTGCCGATATCGCCAAGAAAAAAGGGGATTTCATACAGGCGGATAGCATGTATCAAGAGATCGGGGCCATGTACTTCGATGATATTCTGGCCGACAATGCGCTCTATGAGCGGGCCGAGTTACAAGAGCGTGTCTTCAAGGACACCGATGAGGCCATGGAATTGTATAAGCAGCTTTTCATCGAATACCCCAACAGTCTATACGCAGCAGAAGCACGCAAACGCTTCCGCTTCTTGCGAGGAGATGACCTGGAGGATTTCGAGCAGAAAGAAGAGGTCATCGAATGATTGCGTGTAGCGCTCATTTCTGAAGACACAGGATCGGCTATTTTCATCAGCACATCACAAGGACCATCATCGACACCCTTTCCATTATCATTCCAGCTTACAATGAGGAGCGCACCATCCACCTGATTCTGGATAAGGTGAGAGAAGTACGACTTCCAGGAGGTATCGAGAAGGAGCTCATCATCGTGAACGACTGCTCGACCGATGATACCGAAGGGGCCATCAGGCGCTATATGGAGGCGCATCCAGAACTGCAGATAGCGTATCACTCCCACGTGGCCAATCAGGGAAAAGGAGCGGCTCTCCATACGGCCATTTCCAAAGCGAGCGGAGAATTCCTCATCATACAGGATGCGGACCTGGAGTATGACCCACAAGAATATTCTCAGTTGCTTAAGCCCGTACTGAGCGGAGATGCAGACGTGGTCTATGGGAGTAGATTCAAAGGAGACAATCCGCATCGGATACTCTTCTTCTGGCATACCATCGGCAATCGTTTTTTGACCTTTCTCTCCAATATGGTGACCAATCTGAACCTTTCCGATATGGAGACCTGTTACAAACTCTTCCGTACAGAAATGATCCAAGGATTGGACCTCCATGAGAAACGATTCGGATTCGAGCCCGAGGTCACAGCCAAGATCTCCAGGATTCCCGGGGTGCGCATTTACGAAGTAGGAATCTCCTACTATGGTCGCACCTATGAGGATGGAAAGAAGATCGGCTGGAAAGACGGATTCCGAGCCATGTGGTGTATCCTGAAATATGGGCTCTTCAGATATTGAAGGACTCACTCTGACTGGAGCACGACACCTTGAGCAATGGCCAATTGGGCCAGTCCATAGGTACCCAGTATCCATATAGGCGCTTGAGATAGCGGTTCTATGAATCGGTTCCAGGCCAACACACTGTCTGAGATCACAAAGAGGAGGGCTCCCATGCTCACAAGTACGTAGCTTCTATGTGACACCTTTCCCTTTCTATCCAGTGCTGTGACCAACATGGTCAAGATGACCAACATATAGAGGACTATGGCCCAGAGCAGATCACCGGCACCGGGCTTGAGCCGATAGAACATCCACAGGCCGAAGAGGATACTGAGAAAGATGACCCAGGGATTCTTACGGATAAAAGAGACCTCCAGCACCTTTTGAGGGACCGAAGTGAAGAGATAGATGTAGATAGCATGTGCACAGAGGAAGGCAAACAGTCCGGCCAGGAATCCATGTGGCCCTATCTGAGGAAGTAGAAGGACATCACCAGCAAGGCTTGCTACCAATGCGAGAAGGAGCAGGCCCTTGGGGAAAGGCCTCTTTCCTTGAACAACCACGTAGATGATCAAGCTTCCCATAAGCAAGGGTTTGACCCAGGCATGGAATTCTAACAGAGAGGGTTCTATGGCCGTGATGATCGTAGCTGCAAGAAGAAGTGCGTATACGAATGCAAAGCCCGGTCTCATCGATCAACGTATAATGAAGAAGCCATCATTCCCATCGGGCTGATAGAGAGGCATGAACAGGAGCCCGTCTTTTGGGGCGCGGATGTCTCCATGCTTATCATGGGCGAGTATCTGTCCTTTATGGATGGGGGTGAAATTCCGATAGCCTGGATTCATCACGAATTCATCCTCTTCAATGATACCGTGTCGATACACGATGTCGAATTCCTCGACTTCCTTAGGTTCATTGAATCGCTCCGAAGGCAATATGCCACAATGATGCAGGGATTCCAGAATGAATTGCACATGCACAGCTACCGACTTGGGATCCTGGTGTTGTCCGGCCTCGAAGGCAAGACCCACATGTCCTAGCTGGGAGATATGATTGAGCAAAGGACCTTCGATGAAGCGCTCTATACCCGAGATACCGGGCATTTCGAAATGTGCAGCAAATTCCCGATTGACATCGGTATCTGCTACGCTCATAAATGGCTGGGATTCTGCTGAAGTAGTGTGCAGATCGAGCACATAGCGCTTGCCCTCACCTGCTAGGTGCTCTTCAAGGTATGGTTCTAATTCGGCTTTCTCCATATCCTCGCTACGCCCTTCGGGCTGAATGGAGGGTGCCCACATACGGTTGAGGTCCTTATCGATATATCGCTTGCTCTGTTCCAACGCCCGCATATTGCCTATCAGCCCGATGACTTCACCTTGAAGTTTTGCTGAATGCTCCCTGAGGTAGGGCTTCAATTCCAGCAATGCCCTGAGACCGGTAGGCTCATTTCCATGTATGGCTGCGATGATGATGACCCGTGGAAGTCGGTGGTCGGTATGACCATAGCGGAACACCGTCCGCTCCAATTCCCATACTTCCCCCTGATATCCGAAATGTACTTTCCTGCTCACCCTTTTTCTTCGAGAATGCGAATATCACTTTTTGTGAGCACTCCGACCAGACGGCTGTCTTTGACCACAGGAAGACATAGGGATTTATTGAGGACCAAGGCTTTTTTAGCATGATCGATCGAGCTTTCTGGACCTACGGTCGTAATGTCCCTTTGCATCCAATCCTTGACCAGTGACCAGGTAGGGTCATTGACCGAATCCTTCATTTCCTTGATATCATCCAGGCATATCAGACCGATGACCTGTCCTCGGAGATTCTCTACCGGAAGGGTGTCATGGTCATTCCAGTCCAAGAGCCGCTCGGCCAGACTCATCAGATCGTCTTCGCGTACAGTGATCATATCGGTAGACATGATACTGTCCACCCGCTGATACTTGCCGGGGATATGCACCAGCTCCTTATACTCGGGTACGCTCCATTCATGCACAGGGGCGCCTTCATCGGCCTGCTTGTGCATACTTTGGGTGACCAAGAGTAGCGCTTCGTTGACACTGGCTCCTTCTCTTCGTGCATGACGCAAAGAGTTGATGATCCAGTCAGAACCCGTCTGTTTCTTGGCCACACGCGCTTCGATCACTTTCAGGTAGGGGAGATAATCCTCCTCTTCGATTCCATGGTCATAGAGGCTTTCCTCTGCCATGGGTAGGAGCACATCGTTGATGAGACGTGGCCCATCTACTGACCGACCGAACCAGCGGAATTCATTTCCTAGTCCGTTTCGGGCGGCCTTCAGGAAATTGCTCCTCACATCTTGGAAGAACATCCTCCTATGCCAGGTGCCCCGGCAGTTATCCGGCATGGCCATCATGAGGCCCGTCCAGAATACGGTGGCAGCCATCTCATCGATGGTGGTGGGACCGCTGGGGACATAGCGATTCTCTATGCGCAGATGCGGCTTTCCACCCCCTATGCCATAGCAGGCTCGATTCCATTTGTAGATAGTGCCGTTGTGCAGATTCATGGCCCGCAATTCCGGGATCTCTCCGCGGTCGAGCACATCTAAGGCAGACTCTTCGATCTGACCGGATACGATGAGGTTGTATTGTGAGATGTCTTCCTTGAATATCTCAGCAGCATTGTGCTCGAGCCATTTATGGCCAAAGGCCACACGCGGTTGACGTTCTCGTATGTAGTTCCCCGTATTGCGTACATCGATGCTCTGTCTGAACAGGGCGATACGCGTCTCACTCCAGAGTTCTTTACCAAGAAGAATGGGCGAGTTCACACAACCGGCCAACACGGGACCTGAGATCACCTGTGCCCAATTATATCTGTCCACGAATTCCTCTGGGCTGATCTGGAGGTGGATCTGAAAGCTGGTATTGCAGGCCTCAAAGAGGATGCTGTCGTGTTTCAGGCTCAGTTCATCCACCCCTTCAATGTAGAGATTGAAATCCTCACCACGCTGCTCTTTCATGGTCTGGTCCAAGACCCGATAGCGGGGATTGGGCGTCATATTATCGAAATCCAGTTCGCTCTTCCGGATGGTGGGCAGGATTCCGGTCAGGATGATCTTATCATCGCTTTTCAGCGCCTGTTCCTTGCCCAATTCGAGCAATTCCTTCAACTGCGTATGCATCGCGCTGAAGCATTTCCCCTTGAAGGGTTGAGGGTCGAGGTTGATCTCCAGATTCCACTTGGCCAATTCTGCCGTGTAGTGCTTATCCTTTATCGAGCCCAGTATTTCTGGACCGTTGAGAGAAGGTCTATAGTCGGCTCCTACCAAGCAGAATTCCTGTTCGGCTCCTATGCGCGTGATGCCCGCTTCGATCATCCCCTCTTTCTCCATGTGCTCGAGGGCCGCAATATCATCGAGTAAATACCTGAGGAATTCCTTCTTATCCTTTCCGGTCAGGTGACTGATCTGTTGATCTCCCATATGGCGGTGTTTGGTCACCTTAAAGATGAATAAAATTGCTCTCCTGTACAATCCACTCCGCATGTGGGATATCTTCACCCTCGATGATCCTCTACAACGTGACTATCAATATCGACCATGAAGTGCATGATGAATGGTTGATCTGGATGAAGGAAGACCACATACCCAAGGTCATGGCGACCGGTAGATTTGTGGAAAGCCGCATGGGCAAGGTACTAGCACAGGATCAAGGAGGTGTGACCTATTCCATCCAGTATCTCGCACCCGATATGGAATCCTACCACCGCTACGTACATCAAGAGGCTCCTGCCTTACAAGCTGAACATTCCGAGCGATACAAAGACCGATTCGTAGCCTTCCGTACCATTATCGAAGTCGTATATACGCATGGTCAGAGCTAAGAAGCATCTCGGGCAGCATTTCCTGCGGGATGAGGGTATAGCTAAGCGCATCGTTTCCTTGTTGGATAGCGATTGCCGGTCTGCACTGGAGATAGGGCCGGGTACCGGGGTACTCACCAAGTACCTACTGGAGCGTGAAGCTCTTGAGCTCCATGCAGTGGATCTGGATACAGAGTCCATACGCTACCTACAGCAGCACTACCCGACTTTGAAGGAAAGGATCTACGAAGCGGATTTCCTACGGATGGATCTGTCCATGATCACACCGCCCTTCTGCATCATCGGGAATTTTCCATACAACATCAGTTCACAGATCCTTTTCCGGGTCCTTGACTTGAGGGACCAGGTCACTCAAGTGGTGGGCATGTTCCAGAAAGAAGTGGCTGTGCGGGTGACCAGTGGGCCGGGAAACAAGGATTACGGAATACTGAGTGTACTCCTTCAGGCCTATTATGACGCAGAGTATTGCTTCACGGTAGACGAGCACGTGTTCGACCCACCCCCAAAGGTGAAATCCGGGGTGCTGGTGCTGAAACGGAATGAGGTGGAGAAGCTACCGTGTGATGAGGCCTTATTCAAGAAGGTGGTCAAGACGGCTTTTAATCAGCGCAGGAAGACCTTGCGTAACTCGCTTCGAGGAATGCTGGGTGAGAAAGAGATTCCGGAAGAATTCGAGATGGAACGACCTGAGCAGCTGGGCGTGGAGGCCTTCATCCGCCTTACCCAGTATATCGCTCAATAGAATTCGGACTCACCATCCGCCTTCAGGTCATTGACGATATTCTTGACGAACTGCTCTTCAGAGCGGGGAATGATCATCAGCGACTTCTCCGTCTCCACCACGATGAAATCCTCTAATCCTTTGGTCACGACCAATTTGCCGGAAGTGGTATTGATGAAATTGCCGGAAGAATCGTAGCACCTGCTGCGGGCACCCACGATGGCATTTTTATCGCTGTCCTTACTGAGGTGGGTGTACAGGGATCCATAGGTGCCCAGGTCGGACCATCCGAAATCACTCTCTATGACCGACACATGGGCAGCCCGTTCCAAAACTCCGTAGTCGATGGATATGTTCTCGGCCCGCGAGAAATTCTCCCGGATGAAAGCGTCTTCTTCATCGGTTCCCATTACCTGTTTCCCTTCATCGAAGAGTCGTACCATCTCGGGCAGGTGTATGGAGAAATTCTCCATGATATTCTTCAGACTCCAGATGAAGATGCCGGAATTCCAAGCGTAATTCCCATCCGCTACAAAAGTCTTAGCAGTTTCCAGATCGGGTTTTTCCTTGAACTCCTTCACCTTCTTGACCAAAGGATCTCTAGCATCTGCTTTCTCCTCGAAATGGATATATCCATAGCCGGTATCGGGGCGGGTAGGTGTGATACCGAGGGTCACCAGATTCTCGGTCTCAGAAGCCTCAGCTATCGCGAGACCGACCAATCGTTCGAATTCCGGGACATCAGCGATCAGATGATCGGAAGGGGCCACCACGATATGGGCCTCATCGGTCTGAGAAGCGATGCGGTAGTTGGCGTATGCGATACAGGGAGCGGTATTCCTTCCTTCCGGCTCACAGAGCACTTGGTCCTCCTTCAACTCGGGGATGTGCTCCAGCACCAGGTCCTTGTAGGCGGCATTCGTCACCACCAGTACATTCTCAGCGGGGCATATATTCTCGAATCGTTCGAAAGTCTGTCGGATGAGGCTCTTGCCTGTGCCCAGAATATCCAAGAACTGTTTGGGCATCTCGGTACGACTCATGGGCCAGAAACGGCTTCCGATACCCCCGGCCATGATCACGCAATAGTTCTTATCCTTCTCCATAGAGTGCTGGTTTTAGCGGTGCAAATTACACGCTTTCTACGTGATCGAGCACATGGATGGCTCCCGGTATGAGGTAGCGCTTACCGCTTTTTACTTCTTGACAGAGATAGCGAGTGCGCTTCTTGGGTCCCTTGATGAAGGTTCTTCCATTGTTCAAGGTGAACACTTGACCATAAGGGACCTCATCCAAGTGGGGTCGATGGATACCCTCTGCCCGATCGAAGGCGCGCTGGAGTTGAGGGTCGCTGCAGGAGGAGGCTTTGGGAGAACGGAGATGCTCCTGGATGACAGCCGCTATTCCGGGACTGAAGACCTCTTTCTGCAAAAGCGGTCGAAGAAGCTCGATGAAAAGGGACTTCCATTCCCGTCCATGTGGTCTGATGCCTCGGCCATATAGATCGAAGGCTTTCCAGTGGGCGATCTCATGGATCAGGGTGAAGAGGAAGCGCTCGGATCCCAGATCCACGTTGATGGAGATCTCAGGGATACTTCTGGAGGTGGCCCGCTTGAAATGTCCCAACTTGGTCTTCCGTGGTCGGCTGATATGTAGAACTATCGGGGACTCGGCCAACAGTTCAGCCGAATACCTAGCGGCTCCTTTAGGAATATGATGGAGCAATACGCCACGCCAATATTCTATCGTATCAAGGCTCGACCCTACAGGTGTGAATCTCATCAGCAGGGAGGGTCTGTGACCATTCAGGACAATTACAGTTCTTCTTGATCTTGCGC
>JABDLZ010000095.1 GCA_013001705.1 Flavobacteriales bacterium | reverse complement strand
TGAAAGATCACCCAAGAAGTTCTGTTCGAATCAATGGTCAGAATACTACCATCCGGCAACCGCTTTGAATTCTGAAGCCATTCTTCATTGCCCAGCGTTGGCGGCTTATGAGGTAGGTCACAGAATGAATAGCTGATCTCCTCATCGCGTTTCATAAGAATGACTTCCCCTGTGCGTGTGCTGGTGGCCATGGCTCCGTGAGAATCTAGCATTCCACCGTGAGGGTTCTTCATGCCTGATATCAGCGGTTCTGCTTCGCCAGTATGGGTATCAATACTGAAAACAGCTCCTTCATGAAAAAAGGTCGCGATATAGTGCTTCTCATCTGTACGATCATATTCAACGGAATTGATGAATGCTGCGCGCATTGCCGTGGGTAAGCTATCGATAGATGGATCTGCTATGACACGAACCCGATCTTTCCCTTCAATAGGAGATCTACTCAAGGTGATTTTATCTCCAGTTTCTGGGTCGATGCCTTGGTCAAAACCATTTTCCCAGGCCCACCATTCCGCTGATCGTTCCAATGTGCTTACATCGTATTCTAGAATGACATCAAAGCCGCTGCTCGAAACCAAAAGCCTGGATCCATCTTTTGAGAAGTCAACAGTGTGGATGTAACTGAACCATTTATCATCAAGGGATCGAAGACCTTCAGAATTCATCAGATAAACGAGATTCTCCGAACTGATGGCAAGAGTGTTTCCGTGTTGAGCGATACCCCTTGGTTCTCTGAGTTCAGCGAAGGTCTCTTGAGACTGGATCTTTCCTTTGTCCAGACTGAACCCGACAATTCCTCCAATCGCTGGCGCTCTTCGTTCTACACTGCCTGTTCGAGCGTTCTTGTTATGCTTGCTGGCCAAATACCGCGCACGAATGGCTTGCAGGTCGAAATTTTTTATCGTTGCCAACAGATCGATTCGGCCATAGAACTGATTATCTCGTTTGAATGTGTTTATGTCGACCGACTTGCGCTGCATGGTCGCGAAAGTAGGGCTTCGCACGAATTCTCATAGGCCGATGCACCTCGCATATCTCCAGTATAGAAGTTCAAGATGGTGAGTAGAGATCCACTGGATTCACGACCTTCGCGGCCATGGCTTGGATAGAAGAAGAATTAGATCTTTCGCAGATAAACGCACTCGCTCAAGGAATGGTGAAACACATGGGTATCGTATTCACCGCGGTGGATGATGAAGGCCTTACTGCCAGTATGCCGGTGGAAGAAAGTAGTCATCAACCTTTTGGCATTCTCCATGGAGGAGCTACTGCGACCTTAGCGGAGACCGTAGGCAGTTTCGCATCTTATGCTTTGGTCCACAAACAAGGGAAGCATACAGTAGGCATGGAGGTCACAGCTCAACACCTGAGATCGGTCAAAGCTGGTCATATTCACGCGAAAGCCCTTCCTGTCCATATTGGTAGGAAAGTTCACGTTTGGGACATTCGTGTAAAAGATGATGCTGAGCGATTGATCGCTCTTTGTAAGCTAACGGTAATGGTAATCGATGCAGATGGACAATAAAGAGAAGCTCATTCAACTCGAACGTTCAGACCTTCCTTTTTGCGCATTCAGTCTCCCGGGATCAAAGGAGGTAAATATCATTCTCCAACGAGATGCAAATGTAGAATCGCCAAAACCTGAAGGATTGGTCATGGCGCCTTTTGTCGATAAGGAGGAGAATCCGACCATTTATATCCGGCCAGACTTCTTAGGGCCATTGAATGCGCTTGATCTTTTCGACTTTGAATATATGCACTTCGAAGACAGTGGATATGGCGTAGAACTGTATCCCCGTGCCTCCCGATCAGCCTATTTGGAGCGTTGCGAGGATCTGGTCGATCGGCTAAAAAGTGGAGACGCCAAGAAAACGGTGCTCAGTATTGTCGACCCTAGACCCTATAATGGGACCTATACGGACATCTTCCTTCAAGCGGCTGCGGATTATGAGAAAGCCTTTGTTTATTTTTTGCAAGCACCTGGAGTTTACACGGGCATAGGAGCGAGCCCAGAAATATTACTGGAGCGACAAGAGGACACCTGTCGGAGCATGTCACTGGCTGGTACACGTAGGAAAGGTGGAGAACCTTGGACCGATAAGGAGCGAGAAGAACAAGACATAGTGACTAGATACATCCTGGAAAAGCTTACGGATGCGGGCATCGAAGATCTCGAGTACAGTGATGCCTACGATGATGAAGCAGGTCCACTGGTCCACTTGAGAAGTGACATACTCTTTCGTACGGAAAAGAACGATAGAGAGGTACTGGATATGTTACATCCAACGCCCGCTGTTTGTGGTCAGCCGCTGGATAAAGCCAAGGAATTGATCAATGAGTTCGAGGAGCATGATAGACGGTATTATTCAGGGTATATCGGTATAAGTGGAGGCCGATTCTCCCGTTACTTTGTAAACCTTCGGTGCATAGAGAAAAAAGACTACTACGCCCTGTGTTATGCAGGAGGAGGAATAACCGCTTCTTCTGACCCAGAATCAGAATGGCAGGAACTAGTTAACAAACTTGAAGTGATGGGTAGATTTCTTCCCGAATATCGTGATTGAACGTATGATCATACCGATTCTATTTTTTTTGGCCATAGATCTTTATGTCTTTAAGGCGCTCTATCCTTTGTTGCAATCCGATAATCGCTTGCTCAAATTTTCGCTCATCGGTGGCTATTGGCTATTGAGTGTAGCGATGATCGCTTTACTCTTATATGGCATGAGCACCTTCAGGCAATCCAAGCAGGAGTCCGCTCTGGCGATGTACGTGTTAGGTGCCTTTTTTGTGATCTTCATTCCGAAGATCCTTATCGGAGCATTTCATGTTATAGATGATGTGTTCAATCTTTTCGGATGGAGCTATTCAAAATTGAGTTTAGGAACGGATTGGTCGAGAAGGAATTTCATCACCAAACTTGGTCTAGGAGTAGGGGCCGTACTATTTGGTGGCCTTGTCTATGGAGTGACCAAAGGGAAATTTGCATGGCGGGTCCTTCGAAATGAGCTTGCTTCGAACAGAGTCCCAAAAGCATTTGATGGATTCAAGATCGTGCAGCTCTCTGATGCTCACCTCGGAAGTTTCGTGAGAAATTATGAACCGGTCGAAAAGATGGTCGACATGGTCAACGAACTCGAACCTGATATCATCGTATTCACGGGTGATATGGTCAATGAGCATGCGCAGGAAGCTGAGGGTTGGGAGCCTGTTTTTTCTCGCTTGAAAGCCAAGCACGGTAAATACAGTGTGTTCGGAAATCACGACTATGCCCAATATGGACCATACTCAGAGGAAGAGCGGATAGATAGTGTCGATCGACTCAAAGCAGTGCACCGTCAGATGGGATTCAATCTCATGGAAGATGAGCAAATGAAGTTGGAAAAGGATGGAGAGTACATCCGACTTATGGGAGTTCATAATTGGGGTAAATCGCGTCATTTCCCTAAGCTGGGCGACCTGGACAAAACACTCGCAGGGACTCGACCAGAGGAGTTCAAGGTCTTACTGAGTCATGATCCTACACACTTCGAAGAGAAGATCATGGGTAAACTACCCATCGACCTAACCCTTTCGGGGCATACGCATGGTTCCCAAATGGGCATAGAGATCCCATCACTCGGTATAAAATTCAGCCCTGTGAAATTCGCTTACAAGCGCTGGTGTGGCCTTTATAAAGAAGGTGATCAACATCTTCATGTCAATCGAGGAATGGGTGTCCTCGCTTTTCCTGGACGCGTGGGAATGGCTCCTGAGATCACGCTGATCACCTTGAAATCAGCATGACTTACCTCTTTAAGATAGGAGAGGAGGTGTCATTCATCCATGAGAGTGGGAAAGGAGAGGTGACGTCCATCCGACCGGACGGTATGATCATCGTCCTGACGGAAGACGGATTTGAAACGCCATATCCATCATCCGTTCTAGTACCGCGATATGACCTTCAGGAAAGTAGACCAGAGCCAGAACCGATTGTCGAAGGACCAATCACGGAGATGAAAGGATTGCGCTTGGGTACCAGTGTGCACATCCTTGATCAAGAAGACAGCGGGATGATCCTCAAATTCTACTCAGACGAAACAGCCGATGTGGAGTTCGAAGATCTATTTGTCAAACGCCTACCGATCACAGATCTATTCGTGTATGATCAGCGTAAGACCAAGGTGATTGAAGACTCGATCGAGTCTGCTAGCCTGATGGATATTGGTGAGGAAAGCACGTACAAGAACCCTCAACAAGCCATCAAGGACCGAAAAGACTCAGGGGTGTGGGAAGTCGATTTGCACATACAAGAGCTCATCGATAATAGTCATGGAATGATGAAGCATGAGATCGTTCAGCTGCAATTGGACCATTTCCAAGGTAAGCTTGATGAGGCGATAGACAAAGGATTAAAAAAAGTCATCTTCATTCACGGACGAGGGGAAGGACGGCTTCGCAACGCCATTCGGGAGATACTGACCCGATACCCTAACTGTGAGTTCCTCGATGCTGACTACAAGAGATATGGTGTAGGAGCCACTGAAGTGAGAATAAAGTATCGACCAGTAGAAAACTGACGCTTGTTAGCTCTTTGTGAGGAAAAGACCTGCAGAAGCGTGCGAAATATCGCACTGACAATCCTTCCTAAGCTATCTTCGAAGTCTAGAATCAGGAATTCCTATCCCAATGCACATCATTGCCCCCAGTATACTAGCCGCTGATTTCGCTAATCTTGAGCGAGACATCGAAATGGTCAACGCCTCTGAGGCACACTGGTTTCATATTGATATAATGGATGGAGTATTCGTACCCAACATATCATTTGGTATGCCCGTGCTCAAAGCGATAAGCAAGCACGCGACCAAGACCGTGGACGTACACTTGATGATCGTGGATCCTGATCGATACATCAAGACATTCAAAGCGTGTGGAGCAGATGTTCTCACGGTTCATTATGAAGCATGTACGCATTTGCATCGCACCCTCCAAGCCATCAAGGCAGAAGGAATCATGGCTGGAGTGGCCCTCAATCCGCACACCTCCGTGCACTTGCTAGAGGATACATTGAAAGACATCGACATGGTCTGCCTGATGAGTGTCAATCCAGGATTTGGCGGACAGAGTTTCATAGAGAACACCTACAAGAAGATCAAGCAGCTACGGAAAATGGCGGATGACCTCGGGACAGAACTCAAGATAGAGATCGATGGAGGAGTGACCGTTGAAAACGCGCCTAAACTCTTGGCAGCTGGAGCAGATGTGCTTGTTGCGGGAAGCACTGTTTTTCGATCAGATGATCCTATGCAGACCATTGCCCAGCTCGTATCGGCCACCCAGGAGATGGCTTGATCAACCGTTCAGGTAGTCTTCCAGGTAAGCAAAGTGTTCAGTCAGTTCTCCATCTAGAGTGGTCTCAGAGGCCCGAGCGATCACCTGGTCTTCGTCCGTTCCGATGAGGTGAGGAATCACTTTATCGATGAGGGCACGACCGAAGTCCTTGGACGCATCTTTTGGATGCTCACATGGAAGATTGTCCTCAGCCTGTACACCGATCGAATGAGGTGCCGATAGGATGACCTCCTCACCCGTATTCCGATCGTAGCCGTAAAATGGGTCTGCAATGGTAGAAGGGCGGATCG
>JABDLZ010000094.1 GCA_013001705.1 Flavobacteriales bacterium | reverse complement strand
CGTGAGTTCTTCAAATGGCCGATCAAATTCCGAGCGGATGGCGCCAATAACACCAAAAGGGCCGATCCGAATATCCGCTACGAGTGGCGGGTGCGCTGCGAGTGTGGTCACGATGGCAACGGCCAGGAGTCCCCATGGTCCGAGATCAAGATCTTCAATACTCCCGATTTCGATCCGAATACGGGTGTCTATACCCCTTCTCCAGAGCAGAGTGCTGGTAATCCGCAGTATAAAGCATTGGATATTGAAAGTCTTGATATTTACCCTAATCCTGTCAATGCTACCGAACTGACTCTGCGCATACCTGCAGGTGGGAAAGGAAGCTATACCCTCGAAGTGATCGATGCTCGAGGACAGCGAGTCCTATGGGATACTACATTGGATTCGAAGGCAGAAACGGCCCCAGTGGATATATCTCACCTCACACCGGGAACCTATCTGATGCGGGTGATCCATGGTGCATCCATCTACCAGCAGCGTTTCGTGGTCACCCATTGACCGAATACTCGATCCAGACTACCGAATCCTCGATCAAGGTGCGCTTACCCGACCATTGGATTAAATTTATATCCGGTCCATGGTCAGAATCCATACATATACCTTCTCACAGGTGCTGTTCCGCTGTGGACTCCTGCTGACATTCTGTCTATGGGCCCATCAGAGTTTCAGCCAGCGCTTTTTCATCAAGAACTTCGCGGCCAAGGAGGGGCTCAGCCAATCCGAGGTGGGCAATATCGTACAGGCCAAGGATGGTAGAATGTACCTCACCACAGCTGCCTTTGGCGTGGATGTCTTCGATGGCATGCGATTCCATACCATCGGAACAGAGCAGGGGCTCATCCATCCCTACATTGCCGATATCCACCGCGATGAGCAGGACCATCTGTGGTTCTTCAGTACCCACGGCATCAACCGCATGGAGGAGGATAGCATGTATACCTTTCCCCTGGACAAAGACGCATTGGGCATCGAGTCGATCTTCGATGTCTTCGAACTGGGAGAGGATGAATTCCTGCTGGGTACCGATGTCGGTCTGATCCATTTCCGATCTGGGAATTTCACGCTTCACCAGCATCCTACCCAGGCCGGGTTGCGATTCTTCGATATAGAAGAATGGAAAGACATTCACTACCTGGCCACAAGTCACGGACTCTTCACTTGGGAAAATGCTGAGATACAAGAACCCGATGATTATCCCTTGGATGAGGAGATACTTTCTTTAGGGGTCGATGCCTCCGGTCGACTCTTGATGGGTGTTTCTAGAGGATATTATCAAGCTGATGCAAGCGATCTGAGCTATCATCCCTTATTCGAGGACGAACGCTACTCGGTGATTTGCTTCTTGACCACCCGAGAAGGAAGCACCATAGCCGGTACCAATGGGGTAGGTATGTTCTTTCTCGAAGAAGGTTTACATATCACCGAAAAGAACGGTCTGAGTGAGGACTTCATCTGGACCCTGTATCAGGATATGGATGACAATATCTGGATCGGGACTTCCGGTGCTGGTCTGGATCTGATGGCCCATGACCACTTCCGCACACTGACCACAGCAGATGGTCTGGGCTCTGACATAGTCTACGACATCCTGCAGAGAGAAGATGGCTCACTCTGGTTCGGCATGGTGCAAGGAGGAATCACCGTATGGGGGGATGAGGAGCATATCAGCTATGATACCGAAGATGGCCTAAGTCATCAGACGGTACGCTGCTTCCTTGACTCCGGAGATACCTTGTTCATCGGTACAGAAGGGGGACTCACCATATTCACTCGATCGGGATTCGAGGATGTCTCTTCGAAATTCGGAGTGGAGGGGCATGCGATATTCGATATCCATCGGGATAGGAGCGGAGTGCTCTGGTTTGCATGTAAAGGAGAGCGATACTATGGTGAGAACGGGGGAGTGGTAAGGTACGCGGCCGGGCGGATCGACAACTATACCCTAGATGATGGCCTTCCGAGTAACAATGTCTATTGCATCCGCGAACGTCCGAATGGGGACCTATGGTTCGGGACTACAGGTGGAGTAGGGGTTTGGGATGGCGAAACGTTCTCCAGACAGTTGCTGGACGGTCCGAACTCCTGCCAGGGAACGGTACTCACCATGCTCACCGACCACAAAGGGAATGACTGGATCGGAGGGGTCAACGGTCTTGGCCTCTTGACCGAAGATGGTTATACCTGCATCTCAGGAAATGGGATACGGGGCGAGACCATCTATTTCCTCGCAACCCAAGGAGACTCCATACTTTGGGTAGGGTCGGCCATCGGTCTGGAGAAGATCGATCTCGAGCAATTCTACGACCATGGAGAGATCCATTCTGAGCTTTTCAATGATGATAACGGTTTTATTGGGACGGAGTGCAATCAGAATGCGGTCACTGTGGATGATCAGGGCAACTTCTGGTTCGGCACCATAGGAGGTGCGGTGCAGTTCATCCCATCTCTCTATGATCAGGACGATACACCCTTACGACTGCGTATCACATCGGTACGCCTAGGAGGTCGGGATACCCACTGGTCAGACTCCGGATGGAATACCGATACACAAGGCATACCTCAGGACCTACAACTCAACTACAAGCAGAACTCTGTCCAATTCGAATACCTGGCCATTCACCTCACTGAGCCTGATTTGGTGGAGTACAGTTTCATGCTTGAAGGTACCGATGATGGATGGTCGGCATTCTCTCCCGATCGCTCGGTCTTCTTCGCGAATCTAGGTCCACAGGAATACATATTCAAGGTCAGAGCACGCAATTCCAATACGGGAATCATCAGCAATACAGTGGCCTACCCATTCATCATCGAACCGGCTATCTGGCAGACACTGTGGTTCCAATTGCTGTTGATAGGTCTGGTGCTCTTCGGCATCTTCAGCTTCTTCTACTGGCGCATACAGAATATCAGAAGGCATGAGGAGGAGAAAAGACGCTTTCAAGAAGAACTGGCCGAATTGGAGATGACGGCATTGCGGGCCCAGATGAATCCTCACTTCCTCTTCAACTCTCTCAATTCTGTCAATAGCTTCATCATCAAGAACGACAAAGAGGCCGCTTCAGAATATCTGGGGAAATTCTCACGATTGGTACGATTGATCCTGCAGAACAGCAAGAAGAAACTCGTGGACTTGGAAGATGAACTCACGGCTTTGCGCCTGTATATCCAATTGGAGTCCTTGCGCTTCAATCGAGGCTTCCACTTCATCGAGAAGATCCCTGCAGATATCGACTTGGAGAAGTACCACATCCCTCCATTGCTCTTGCAACCCTATGTGGAGAATGCCATATGGCATGGGCTTCTGCACCTAGAAGACCGTCAAGGGCGCTTGGCACTGGAGATACGTAAGAATGGCTCTGGATTGGAGATATTCATCGAGGATAACGGAATAGGCAGGAAGCAAGCCGACCTGCTCAAAAGCAAATCCGCCATCAAGAAGAAATCCTTGGGAATGAAATTGAACAAAGAACGAATGGACCTGACTCAGGCCTTGCATGACTTCAATATCACCTTGGATATCGATGATATGCAAAGCGATGAAGGGAAAGCCCTCGGTACCCGGGTTCGCATCAAGATCAGTGACTATGACAGATAGGATAAAAGCAGTCATCGTAGATGATGAGATGCATTGCATAGAGACCTTGCAGTGGCAATTGGCCAATTACTGTCCACAGGTGGACGTGGTGGATACCTTCATCAGCCCGGTCAAGAGCTTGAAATTCCTCATGTATCATGAGATAGACCTTCTGTTCCTGGATGTGGAGATGCCTGTCCTCAATGGCTTCGACCTGCTGCATGCACTGCCTAAAAAGGATTTTGCTCTGGTATTCACGACAGCCTATGATGAGTTCGCGATCAAGGCCATCAAGCATCACGCGATCGACTACCTCCTCAAACCCATCGACCGACAAGAACTCGAACAGGCCGTGCGGACGGCCCTACAGAGCAAGATGGAGTTGGAGAACCGTCTGGAAGAACTGATGAAGGAAATGGAGATCGACACCCACACCAAGATCGCCATTCCTACCCCCGATGGTGTGGAACTCGTGGATAAGAGTGAGATCATCCATTGTGAGAGTGACAGCAACTATACCCATGTTTACAGTGCAGAAGGAAGAAGATATACCGTGGCCAAGACCTTGAAGGAGATCGAAGAACAGATCGATTCCGACCAGTTCATACGCGTACATCAGTCCCATCTGGTCAACTTCAATCATGTGGAGCGCTACCATAAATCAGAAGGAGGCAAGCTCATCATGAGCGATCAGACAGAGATTCCGGTCAGTCGAAGGAAGCGCACAGAACTCATCGAACGACTCCATTGACCGAATACTCGACAAAAGCTACCGAATACTCGATCCTTTTGTCACTGAACCATTTGCTATCTACATTGCTGTCGCTAAGGAGCAGAAAGCTCCGTTGGTCTTAGAGAAACCGACCTCTTTTCATCTGGTAGAACCCTTCATCTTGAGCGGATGAAGGGTTTTTTTTAGTCGAATTCTACCAGAGAGAATTCTCCCTCGGTCACGACATAGGTCACCCCAATGTCGTCATCCTCAGCAGTGAAGGAGAAAGTCCCTGACCAGGTCTCTGTGCTTTCATCGTACTGCGTGATCGTCACATTGGCCATTTCGGTATCCTCTGTGCTTGCTTCTATGTCCACCGCTCCGTTGTTCACGTTCACATTCCCGAAGCAGTAATCGCCTAACAGGGTATTGCTCGCATCGAAGGTGGTACCAACAGCAAATGCATCGGCATCGAAGGAGGTGGCCGTGATCGCTACCGTGATGGTGTCTCCATTGCTACGAAACACCGTTCCTGAAGCCGTTCGAGTAGTCACTCCAGCACTCGAGCCTCCTGCACCTGCGATGAGTAGGATGTGAGAATCGAATGCGACACCATCGATCATACACTCGAAGCTCGGATCACCGGTAGAGGTAGTGTCGGGAGGGTTGGTCGTGGAATTGCCATTGCTATCATCCTCCTTCTCACAAGAGAAAACAACGGAAGCCAATATCACGCAGAGAATAATGCTCTTGAATTTCATAGTAAGGTCGGTCTGCTCAAAAATAGCTAATGCTATTTGCCGATACAGAACTTGGAGAAAATGGTCCCCAATAGGTCATCGGTAGTCACTTCACCGGTCACCTCTCCCAGATAGTGCAATGCCTTGCGTATATCGATGGCCAATAGATCACTGCTGATTCCTTGTTCCATCCCCTTGACAACGGTATGCAAGGCTTCACTGGTCTTTTGCAGGGCATGCAGATGGCGCAGATTGCTGACCACGATATCCCTCTGTCCGGTCCCATCATACTCGATACGTTCCAGTAGCTTGTCCTTCAACGAATTCAACCCTTCTCCGGTCAGTGCACTGATACCGATTGCATCCTGTGGAAGACCATCGCGTCCTTCGGTCAGATCTATCTTGTTGAGCACTCGGATGGTACGCTCGTCATCGCGCCAGCCCACATGGTCGAAATAGTGATTGTAAAGGCGTTCTTCCTCATCGAGGAGTTCTTGTCGTGCATCGAGTAGTTTGATCACGATAGCCGCGTGCTTGGCTTTATCCAGGGCTATGGCTATCCCTTGATTCTCGATCTGATCCTCGGTCTCACGCACTCCGGCCGTATCAATGAACCGGAAGGTGACCCCACCGATATTGACCGTATCCTCGATGGCATCCCGTGTAGTGCCGGCAATATCAGAAACGATAGCCCGCTGCTCCTTCAGCAAAGCGTTGAGCAGCGTGGATTTGCCTGAATTGGGCGCTCCGATGATGGCCACAGGCACGCCCTTCTTGATCACATTTCCTAACTGGAAGGACTCGATGAGTTCGTCCACCCGATGGATGATCGCACGTATCAATCGCTTGAAATCATCGCGATCGGCAAATTCCACATCCTCTTCGGAGAAATCGAGCTCCAATTCTATCAGCGAAGCGAATTCGATGAGTTTGGTGCGAAGGGTCACTATCTCTTGAGAGAATTCGCCTTTCATCTGTTGGATGGCCATGCGATGGGCACTTCTGGATTCACTGGCGATGAGATCGGCAACGGCTTCGGCCTGTGAGAGGTCCATCTTACCATGGAGGAAGGCACGCTGGGTGAATTCGCCACGAGTGGCCGCTCGACATCCTTGGGCGATGAGCAATTGAAGAATTCGCTCTTGGATATAAACCGAGCCGTGGCAGCTGATCTCCACCACATCCTCCCCGGTAAAACTGTGAGGGCCTTGGAATCGGGCCACGATCACATCATCCAAGATGTCCTCTCCATCCATGATCTGACCATAGCTCAAGGTCATGGGGTCTTGGGCCTTCACATCCTTGCTGTAGATCGAATTCACATGAACACTCGCTTGAGGACCCGATATCCGTATCACCGCAATACCTCCCACTCCGGGTGCCGTGCTGATGGCGCAGATGGTATCATCGGTCAAGTGCCTCATAGTGACAAAGCTAATCCCTTCGGTGCCACCTCTGACAGGTCGACTTTCTGAAATACATTACTTTCGCTGCCACAAATTTCCATGTAGAAATGTCGGTACTCGTAAACAAGGATTCCAAGATAATCGTTCAAGGCTTCACAGGGAGTGAAGGAACATTCCATGCTGGTCAGATGATCGAGTATGGGACCAATGTAGTGGGAGGTGTGACACCCGGAAAAGGTGGGCAGTCCCATTTGGACCGCCCGGTCTTCAATACGGTCTCTGAAGCGGTGGAGAAGACAGGTGCTGATGTCAGTATCATCTTCGTGCCACCTGCATTTGCGAGTGATGCCATCATGGAAGCGGCAGAAGCAGGAATAAAGGTCATTGTCACCATAACCGAAGGTATTCCGGTCAATGACATGGTCAAGGCCAATGCCTATGTCAAGGACCGTGATTGTACCTTGATCGGGCCCAATTGCCCCGGTGTGATCACAGCGGATGAGGCCAAGGTCGGTATCATGCCCGGTTTCATCTTCAAGAAAGGATCAGTAGGTGTGGTCTCCAAATCAGGAACACTGACCTACGAAGCGGCCGATCAGATCGTGAAGGCCGGCATGGGAATCACCACCGCCATCGGTATAGGAGGTGACCCGATCATCGGCACCACCACCTTGGAAGCGGTGAAACTCTTCATGGCAGATCCAGAGACCGAGGGTATAGTGGTCATCGGAGAGATCGGAGGGGACTTGGAAGTGAAAGCCGCTCGTTGGATCAAGGAGAACGGCACCAAACCTGTAGTCGGATTCATCGCAGGAGAGACTGCACCTAAAGGACGTACCATGGGTCATGCAGGAGCTATCGTATCCGGTGAGGATGAATCGGCTCAGGCCAAAAAGCGCATCATGCGCGACTGCGGTATCCACGTGGTGGATTCACCCGCCCAGATCGGACACCGAATGGCCGAAGTGCTCGGGGTCACGGCATAGTCCAACTCGAAATACAGTATTGAGAAAGAGGCCTCAGCAGCACGCATGAGGCCTCTTTTTTCGCTTAGGTCAGGGTAGAATTCTTAATTCCCTCCGATCGTGTAATACAGAGCGATATTCAAACCTGCAATGGCGGCATTGGTTGTAACAGGATCGTATTCCCCTTCATCCAGAGGAGCATCTGTATGAGCGATGGTCGAGTACCAGCCCAGATCGGGATCCCCCTCATTGTACTGGTCCTCCGTCACTTGCTCCACACTATCGGAGAAGCTGTAGGCGAGTCGCAGCCCTACTCCGGCCATGAGATTATCGGCCACATCGAAATTCACTCCGAAGCCGATCACCCCGAAGAGCAAGGTCTTGGAAAAATCCTCTGCCACGCGATTATCGCGCTGGGTCTGCGTGCCGAAGATGTCATCCTCCAGATCGGGATCGGAGATATCTATCACATTCTCGGTCTCCGATTGATTGAGCATGATCATAGGTCCTACCTCGAAATAGGATCCCCCATCGGATAAGGCCTTGAATAGAGCCGTTATTTCCAGGTAATCGACTGAGGTCTCATACACATAGTCGATATCATCCCCAAAGAAAGTCTCGAACTCCCCTTGGGTGCGCTGCGCCACTGTATTGACGCCTAGCCCCACTTCCACACCTACGGTCTCATTGAGATATTGGATCACGGATATACCTCCGCCACCCGTGAAGGTGCCTTTGTAGTCCACCAGATCGCCATTATCGGATAGATTCTTATTGAACATCCAGGTATTAGAGACCTGTCCTCGGGCTCCTATCATTGTCTGAGCGTTCATCCCGATTCCTAGAAAAGCGATGAACAGAATTGAAAAGAAGAACTTCATAATTGCTGTTGGTTAGATAGGGTATATTTGGCCCTATTCAATCAACAATATACGGAATATGGGTCTACTGCAAGGGAAAACAGCCATTATCACCGGAGCTTCCAGAGGGATCGGAAAGGCCATCGCGCAGCGTTTTGTCGATGAAGGGGCCAAGGTGGCTTTCACCTATCTATCCAGCGAAGAACGGGCCAAAGCGCTTGAAGAAGAACTGACCAAAGGTGGGGGAGAAGCAGTCGGATTCCGCTCGGACGCCTCCGATCATGCCGATGCCCAGAAATTGGCCGATGAGGTACTGGAGCGCTTCGGTAGTATAGATGTAGTGGTCAACAATGCCGGGATCACCCGCGATAACCTACTCATGCGCATGAGTGAGGAGGATTGGGACCAAGTGATGCAGACCAACCTGAAAAGCATTTTCAACCTGACCAAAGCCGTACAGCGTACCATGCTGAAACAGCGTAAGGGTTCTATCGTCAATCTGAGCTCAGTGGTAGGAGTCAAAGGCAATGCAGGACAGTCAAACTATGCCGCCTCCAAGGCCGGAATACTCGGATTCACCAAATCCATCGCCCTGGAACTAGGAAGCAGGAATATCCGCTGCAATGCGATCGCACCGGGATTCATCGAGACAGAGATGACCGAGAAATTGGATGAGAAGGTAGTGGCAGAATGGAGGAACACTATCCCGCTCAAACGCGGAGGACGTCCGGAGGATGTGGCGGACCTTGCTGTATTCCTCGCCTCGGATATGAGTGACTATATCACCGGTCAGGTCATCCATGTGGATGGTGGGATGTTGACCTGAGGCCCGACTTGGAGATCTATTCCGAATATTCGTTCTGGTGGCTGATACCCTGCCTGATCATCTCCTTTGGTCTGGCCTATCTGCTCTATTCTCGATCTGAGAAGGAGAAAGGATTCTCCAAAGGTCTGAGGTATACGCTCACTGCATTGCGCACATTGGTCCTGGCTGGACTGATGTTCTTGCTCTTAGGGCCCTTCTTCAAGTACATCGAGCGTCAGGTACAGGATCCGCTCATTCTCATTGTACAGGACAACAGCTCATCAGTGATTTTGGCCCCGGATTCGGCCTTCTATCAGGGAGAATACATCACGCAGCTCGGTCGTCTGGCCAGCAATCTGGAAGAGAGCTACGAGGTACTCGCCTATCGCTTCGATTCTGAGATCACCAACGGACTCGATATCGATTTCCAAGGCAATCGCTCGGATATCGGAAGTACCCTGACCAGTCTTCAAGAGCGGCATATCAATCGCAATGTAGGTGCCATCATCCTGGCCACAGATGGTATCTACAATCGCGGAAGCTCGCCCATGAATGTGGCCAGTGCGGCAGGCCTGCCCATCTATACGGTGGCCATGGGGGACACCACCATCAAGCGGGACCTGCTCATCGAGAATATCGTCCAGAACCGACTGGCCTATCTGGGCAATGATTTCCCAGTGGAGGTCATGATCAGGGCTGACAAGCTCAAAGACAGAACGGCCACACTTCGCATCGCTCGACAAGGAGAGGTCCTCTTCACCAGAAGCATCACGATCGATGACGAGGATTTTGTGACCACCGTGCCAGCTGTGCTGAATGCCTCTTCTACCGGGAGAATTCGCTATGATGTCTCGCTGAGTGTACAACCCGATGAATTCATCCAGGAGAATAACTTCCGTTCCTTCTACATGGATGTCTTGGATTCGCGGCAGAAGATCCTCTTACGATTCGCAGCCCCACATCCCGACATTGCCGCCATCAGACAGGCCATTGAGAGCAATGAGAACTACGAGGTGGTATTGGAATCTACCGCACGTGCCTCAGGTGATCTGAAGGAGTACGATCTGGTCATCACCCACGGTATCCCGCAGCGCAAGACCGGAGGTGCTGAGATCATCGATCGATGCCGTGAGGCCAATGTCCCGCTCTGGGTCATCGCTGGCTTGCAGACCGACTGGAGCACTTTGCGCAACAGTGGATTGGGTGTGGATGTGCAGCTGAAAGGTGGAGATAATACCACGGATGCATCGCCTTCCTTTGAAAGGGATTTCAGGCTTTTCGACCTTTCTGGAGAACTCGAAGAGGCATTGAGCGAGTGGGCACCACTACAGACATCCTTTGCCGAGTTCAGCGTGGACAATGCGGCCAAGGCATTGCTCTCTCAGCGCATCGGGATCGTAGATACCGAGCAGCCGCTCTGGTTCTTCAAAGAGACCGATGGACATCGCAGTTCCGTGTTATTGGGTGAGGGTTTATGGCGATGGCGTCTACAGGACCATGTCTCCCGCGATGGACATGATCGCTTCAATGAATTGATAGGTAAGGCGGTGCAATATTTAGCGGCCAAGGAGGATAGAAGGCAATTCAGGGTCTATGCTGAAGAACGATTCGATGAGGATGATCCCATCATTCAGGAGGCCGAGTTGTACAATGCCAGTTATGTACCCATTAACGACCCGGAAGTCACGGTGACCTTCACCGATGAAGAAGGGAATACCTATGAATTCCTCTTCAACCGTACACAGGCCGGATATTATCTGGATGCTGGAAGACTACCCAACGGAACATACAACTACACGGCCCTGGTGAGCTTGGAGGGAGAGACCTACCGCAGCAGCGGCTCATTGACGGTGGAAGCTATCCAAGTGGAGGCAGTACGTACACAGGCTGATCATCGCTTGCTCTATCGCATGGCACAGTCTACTGGGGCGGAGATGTTCTACCCCAATGAATTGGATGCCTTGGAGGAGGCACTGCTCAACAAAGAAGGGATTGTACCCGTTATCTACACCACCGAGCAGATGACCGATCTGATCGAGTCACGCTGGTTGTTCTTCCTCTTGGTCCTCTTCCTGGCCATCGAATGGTTCGTCAGGAAGTACAAGGGAGGGTATTGATCGGAGTACTGAAGGTCATCTCCTGGACGATCGGCTCACTATGAGCTACGCTGTGCTTCGCTCTGAAGGCCAGCTTCAATCAGAATGAAAATCTAAATGGCAATCAAAATGACTTACTCAAGAACCGCATTCATTTTAATTCTCATTCCCATTCAGATTTTGATTCAAATAATGGATTTGTTCCAGGCTAACGAGGATCGGGGACACCATGAGCACCTTCTGATACAAATGATTCTTCACTTCGCTGCGCTTCGTTCAGAATGCCAGCTTCAATCAGAATGAAAATTTAAATAGGAATCAAAATGACCCATTAGGTCTTCATTCCACTTTTGATTTTCATTCCCATTTTGATTTGATTTCGTCAGATCCTCTCACTTTTCTCCGATCTCAATGACCTGAACTATGAAACTGCGGTTTTCCAACCTACGAGTCATTCCTAGGCACGAGGAATCTGGTCGAGATGGAACCTACATTTCACGAGATTCTTCGATCGTTTCCCTCCGTTTGAAAGATGGCTTCAATCAAAATGAAAATCTAAATAGAAATCAGAATGACTTTCGCAGAGTCTGTATTCATTTTGATTCTCATTTCCATTCAGATTTTGATTCAACGAAACCAGAAGTCCGCTGTGCTCCGTTCTGAA
>JABDLZ010000093.1 GCA_013001705.1 Flavobacteriales bacterium | reverse complement strand
CATCGGAGTCTGAGATGATGTTCATCTGTTGTTTGAACTGCCATCCTCCCCTGGAGCCATAGCCCAGGTGGATGTTATCACCATACAGGCCGATACCTACTACATTCCCTTCTTTCGCTTCATTGATTCCGGTCAAAGTCTTTTCGAATCTCGCACCATCTCCTGCCAGTCCACCAGCGATCGGGAGTCGGCCATTGTTCTCACGTTCGAGTCCTTTCTTCAGATTACTTCCATTCACAGAAGTTCCATCGGAAAATACGATGATGCCCTTGAGGTCTTCACTATCCAAAGCATTGAAGAGTGCCATCCCTACTTGGGAATAGTCATTGAATCGGTCGATGTTGAGTGATACCGTACGCATTTCACTTCTCTCCAGTTTGATCGAGGTGACTGTCATATCAGATTCGTTCACTCCATGAGAATGTATTTGCCCAGCAGTCGATACGAAGATGATGTCGTCAGTGGTGATACTCTTCATTTGTTCGTACAGGGTGGCGTCTTCTAGCCTATCCCGAGAGGCAAAAACTATGTGTACGTCAGAAGTTGGAAGCTGGAGTTGGTCCAGGTTGTCCAAATCAATGGTATTGACAGAGGTGATCATGGTCTAATTGTTTATTTCGAATGATTCAGTCCAGAGCGGGTACTTCCCGCTGACAGATTTTACGCGTAATTCGAGAACGGGGTTACAGGATTTTGAATAGAGAGACGATGCGCAGATAGATGAAAGATCGTGCAGACGTATGAATTCTACTATAAATTGTTGGTAGAAAGCTAGAGATCAGCTAATTTCGCACCCCCTTAAGTCAAAGTGCCTTGAGGACCAAAAATTACAGACGTGGATACACAGAGTTATAAGACCATCTCCGCCAATAAGGCCACAGTCAACAAAGAGTGGCTGGTTGTTGATGCCGAAGGAAAGCCGCTCGGGCGCTTGGCATCTGAAGTAGCCAAGCTTCTCAGAGGCAAGCACAAGCCTGAATTCACTCCTCATGTGGATTGTGGTGACAATGTCATTGTGATCAATGCAGATAAAGTCACCCTGAGTGGAAAGAAGTGGAGCGATAAAGAGTACATCCGTCACACCGGATATCCAGGGGGTCAACGCTCATTGACTGCTGAGCAACTGCACGCGCGCAAGCCATACGCATTGGTGGAGAAGGCCGTCAAAGGCATGCTTCCTAAGAATAAGTTGGGGAGTCAACTCTACCGTAACCTGTATGTATATGCAGGACCTGAGCACCAACAGGAGGCCCAGAAGCCACGTGAACATAAGATCTGAACCCATCCATAGATAATAGCACCATGGAGGTAATCAATACAATCGGAAGAAGAAAGTCATCCATCGCCCGTGTCTACATGACCAAGGGTAAAGGGAATCTGACTATCAATGAAAAGAAGAGTGAGGACTATTTCCCTATTCCCACTCAGCAGTATAAACTGCAGCAGCCTTTTGCGGTCACCGAGACCGAAGGGCAATTCGATGTCAACATAAATGTAGATGGTGGAGGAACTACCGGGCAGGTAGAAGCCATCCGTATGGGCATCGCAAGAGCGTTGGTGGAGTACAACGAGGAATTGAAGCCCAAGCTCAAGGAGCATGGACTCATGACCCGTGACCCACGAATGGTAGAAAGGAAGAAACCAGGACAGAAGAAAGCAAGGAAGAAATTCCAGTTCAGCAAGCGTTGATCGAGTTCAACGCTGGTTTCAGTATCCAAACCAGTTGGAATTCCTGCAAAGGACTATCCATCGGTTGTTTTTAGTGAATGTGAAACAAATACAAGTACATGTCAAAGACAGATTTCAACGAACTACTTGAAGCAGGTTGTCATTTCGGACACCTCAAGCGCAAGTGGAACCCCAATATGGCTCCATACATCTTCTCAGAGAAGAAAGGGATCCATATCATCGACCTCAATAAGACCATAGTCAAACTGGATCAGGCCTCAGCGGCTATGAAGAATCTCGCCCGTTCAGGCAAGAAGATCCTCTTCGTAGCTACCAAGAAGCAAGCAAAAGAGATCGTTTCAGAGAAAGCCAAAGAGGTAAACATGCCATACGTGACCGAGAGATGGTCAGGAGGGATGTTGACCAATTTCGCGACCATCCGTAAGGCGGTCAAGAAAATGGCTGCCATCGACAAGATGCAGACCGATGGGACCTGGGATACCATGTCCAAGCGTGAACGTCTTCAACTTTCCCGTACTCGTGCCAAGTTGGAGAAGAACCTCGGGTCCATCTCCGATCTCAATCGTCTCCCACATGCCATCTTCATCGTGGATATCATGAAGGAGCACATCGCAGTGGCCGAGGCCAATAAATTGGGCATCAACAGCTTTGCTATCGTGGATACGAATTCAGATCCCGAACAGGTGGATTTCGCTATCCCGGCCAATGACGATGCTACCAAATCCATCGCCAAGATCATGGATGTGGTATGCGGTGCTGTCAAAGAAGGTCTGGAAGAGCGCTCCAAGGAAAAAGAGGCGACCAAAGCTGCTGAAGCCAAGCAGAAGGCTGAAGAAGCAGCCAAAGCTGAAGCTGAAAAGGCGGAGAAGGCTGAGAATGCCGAAAAAGAGGAAGTGGCCGAAAAAGCTGCTGACTCTCAAGAAGAGAATAAATAATCCAATTTAATAGATAGAGTAATGGGAATTACTGCAGCTGATGTCAATAAACTGAGACAGCAGACAGGTGCTGGTATGATGGACTGTAAGAACGCCTTGGTAGAAGCCAATGGTGATTTCGATGCAGCTGTCGATATCCTTCGTAAAAAAGGCCAGAAAGTGGCTGCAAAGCGAGGTGATAGAGATGCTACCGAAGGTTTGGTCCTTGCTAAGACCACCTCTGATGCTAAGAACGGTGTGATCGTAGTGGTGAACTGTGAGACCGATTTCGTAGCTAAGAATGAGGACTTCGGAAAGTTCGCAGATAAGATTGCCGAGCTTGCACTGAACAACATGCCTGCTTCTGTAGAGGAATTGAAGAACATCAAGTATGATGATTCTGCGACTATCGGTGAGAAGATCATCGAGCAGACGGGAGTCATCGGTGAGAAGATCGATGTTTCGGCATACGAGAAGTTGAGCGCTGAGACGGTTTATGCCTACAATCACCCGGGTAACAATGTGGCCTCTGTGGTCGGATTGACCGCTTCTGGTAAAGAAGATGTAGCCAAGGATGTGGCCATGCAGATTGCAGCTATGGCACCGATTGCCTTGGACAAGGACAGAGTGCCAGAAGACGTGATCCAGAAGGAGATCGAGGTAGGAAAGGAGTTGGCCATCCAAGAAGGAAAACCTGCTGAAATGGCCGAGAAGATTGCTCAAGGAAGACTGAATAAGTTCTTCAAGGAGTCTACCCTTCTCAATCAAGCCTTCATCAAGGACAGTAAGATGACGATCCAGCAATACTTGGACAATACCGAGAAAGGATTGACCGTCTCTGACTTCAAGAGATTCTCCCTTTCATAAGGAGAGTTTAAAGATGTGATGAAGCCCGGACCGTAAGGTTCGGGCTTTTTGTTTTCCATCACTTCAGAGGCGAGCTATCAACAAGTCCCAAAGGACTTCTCCCTTCGATCCACGAATTCCATATTTTCGACTCCCAAAGACAGCTCAGCAGATGCGGTATAAAAGAGTCCTCCTCAAACTCAGTGGAGAAGCCCTCATGGGGAAGAAAGGCTTTGGGATCGATAATGAACGACTGGAAGCCTACGCCAAGGAGATCAAAGAGGTCTATGAGGCCGGTGTACAGCTCGGTCTGGTCGTAGGAGGGGGGAACATCTTCCGAGGCATCCAGGCTGAAGAAGGTGGAATGGAACGCACCCAAGGAGATTACATGGGTATGTTGGCCACCGTGATCAATAGTATGGCACTCCAAGCCGCCTTGGAGAAACTCGATGTCAAGACACGCTTGCAAACGGCCATCGAGATGAAAGAGATCGCAGAACCCTTCATCCGCAGAAGAGCAGTGAGGCATTTGGAGAAAGGACGGGTGGTCATATTCGGGGCCGGTACAGGGAATCCCTATTTCACGACTGACACCGCTGCATCACTCCGTGCTGTGGAGATAGATGCCGATGTCATACTGAAAGGAACCCGCGTGGATGGGATATACTCTTCCGATCCAGAAAAGAATCCCGAGGCGGTCAAATTCGAACGATTGAGTTTCAATGAAGTCTATGACAAAGGCTTGAATGTCATGGATATGACTGCCTTCACCCTCTGCAATGAGAACAAACTGCCGATCGTGGTCTTCGATATGAACCGACCCGGCAATCTGAAAAAAGTGTTGATGGGAGAGGCCGTGGGCACACTTGTTGAGTAGAAATCAGAAAAGACTAGCAATGAACGAAGAACTGAATATGATTTTTTCGATGGCCCGTGAAAGTATGGAGGCCTCGTATGAGCATTTGGGGACGGAATTGACCAAGATCCGCGCTGGCAAGGCTTCACCCAGCATGCTCAGTCCTGTGAAAGTGGATTACTACGGCACAGAGACTCCGCTCAATCAAGTGGCCAATGTCAACACGACCGATGCCCGTACACTGGTCGTGCAACCTTGGGAAAAGAGCCTACTTGAGGATATCTCAACGGCTATCACCAATGCCAATTTGGGATTGAATCCTCAAAACAACGGTGAGATGATCATCATCTCTGTACCCGTTCTGACCGAAGAGCGGAGAAAAGATCTCTCGAAACAGGTCCATGCAGAAGGGGAGAATGCCAAAGTGAGTGTGCGCTCTGCTCGTAAAGACGCCATGGATGAGATAAAAAGACTGGAGAAAGACGGACTGAGCGAGGATATGTCCAAAGACGCTCAAGACGAGGTCCAGAACATCGTGAATGCCTACAACGCTAAGATCGAGAAATTGGTCGAAGCCAAAGAGGCCGATATCATGACCGTCTGATCAATAGGCGAATTCCTGTATCCACCACTGCACCTCACCTTGATCCAGTTGCTGGACATGGTGGCAGGTGACATATTTCCATCTCGGGTCCAGAATATTTCTCCTATGTCCACGATGAGGCACCCCACTGTCTATCAATAACTGGATCACCATCTCGCGAGGGCTCCCCTTGAATCGAAGGATATTCTCATTTCCTTCCTGCAATCCCCCATGCTCTCTCACATGTCTGTCAAAGGGCCAAGCCCCATCCCGACCCCGGTGAGAGATATATCCGGTCTCGGATTGCGAATCTCCATGTTTGACAGCCGCAGTGTATAGTGGCAAGGAGGGTTCGAGTCCTTGGACCGGGATTGCCCTATCCAGCTCGATGATCAACTCGGCCAATGCCTGCATTCTATCCTGATAATAATTCCGATACACCGTATCCACACGTACTTGGGCTATCCCAGCGATCTGTTCTACACGGGTGGTGATGCTCTCACTGCGAATGGTGGAGAGTTCGATACTATCCCGTCTCATCCGTGTCATTTCTTCTAAAACAAAGGGGATATAGGCCTGCGGGTCGGAACGTACGAGATTGATCTCCCATACCATGGCCTTTTCCGTATGCTTCAGATAGCTCGCAGCCGCTATAGACTCCTGTTTGGTCAGAATAGCACGTTCGTCCTTTCCGTCCCCTTCAGTACTTGGGGAGAAACAGAATAGAAGAATACTCAAGAATAAGGCTTTCATAGCCCTTGTTCAACGCATCTGGAAGTCCCTTTGTTTCACTGAGAACTCGCTGGAGAGCTAGGATTGATAGTGTATAAAGCGTTGATTACTTGAGAATGCTAAAAGTGGGAATGATGCCCACTTTTTCTACTTTCGGACCGTTGATGGAGAATGTGACTTCTACTTACGCGGACGTCTACACCATACCCGTGAGTTTTTCCAGCCATCAAACATTGAATAACCGAACAAAAAACATCGAAATGAGACTTCTCACCATTGCCTGTGCTCTTCTCACAGCTTCGATTTCCTTGACAGCCCAAGACAATCCATTCTCAGGGGGCACCCCGCCCACTGCCGAGCTGGGTAAGTGCTACGCAAAATGCTATATCCCTAGCCAGTATGAGACCGTGACAGAAGATGTACTGGTCAAAGAGGGCACAACGAAATTGATCGCAGTACCAGCGGTCTATGAAACCGTGACCGAGCAAGTCCTTGTCAAGGAGGCAAGCACCCGACTCGTGCCTGTGCCTGCAGAATACGAGACCGTGACCGAGCAGGTATTGGTAAAAGAAGCCCACAGGAAGTTGGTCCCGGTCTCTCCGGTCTATGAGACCACTACAGAGAAAGTGCTGATCTCCGAACCCACCACCAAATGGGTGATGAAAAGGGATAAGAACTGCATGTCTGCCGATCCGAACGATTGCTTTGTAGCCTGTTATGAAGAAGTGCCCGAGCGCTACACCACCTATACATCGAGCGTAGTGAAGACTCCCGCCACAGTGATCGAAGTAGATGAGCCAGCTGAGTACCGTACGATAACGCGCAAGGTCTTGAAGACACCGGCCACCTATCGCGAAGAAGAAGTGCCGGCCGAGTATGCCACGGTCACGCGTAAGGTATTGGTCAAGCCGGCCACGGTTGAAGAAAGAGTGCTCATGCCGGAATTCAAGACCATCACAAAGCGGAGACTGGTCAAAGCAGGTGAATACTCTGATTGGAGGGAAGTGCTGTGTGAGAACAAGGTCACGAGCTATACCATCCGTCAGATCCAGGAAGCGCTTATAGATGCGGGATACGATATCGGCCCTGCCGGTGCAGATAATGTACTCGGAGGGGATACGCGAGCTGCCCTGATGCAGTATCAGCGAGATAATGGACTTCCAGTAGGGAATCTGAATATCGAGACACTTCAAACCCTGGGTGTACAATACTGATACCCATTCAAGAATTTAAGAAGAAAGGTGGTTTCAAGAAGCAACTTGAAAGCACCTTTTTTCGTACTTAGAGGTATGAGCCGAGCGATAGTAGTGGTCCTTTTGCTGATCTGTGGCATGACGATGATGTCACAGGTGAAGTTCTTCGAAGGGAGCTTTGAAGAGGCAAAGGCCGTAGCTGCCAAAGAAGGGAAACCCCTTTTCATCGACTTTTATGCCGATTGGTGTGTACCATGTAAGCAGATGGAGAAGTACGGTTTCCGGGATAAGGACTTCTCATTCCATATAAATACCTCCTTCATTGCAGTCAAGGTGGATGTCGAACAATTCGTAGGAATGGATGTGGCCGAGGCCTATCGCGTGAACAAGTATCCGACCTTGATCATCACGGATAGTCGAGGGAAAGAGCTCAGACGAAGAGAAGGCTATCAGTCTGCAGAACAATTGAGCCACTTTGCTGAAGAAGGCTGATCAATCTGCCCAGACCTGGGTGCCTTCACTACAATTCTTACAGATATCTATCTCACTGCGGGAGCGAAGTATGGCATTCCGGAATCTGTTATAGGTCTCGCTTTGCCAGATAGTCTCCAGTGAATCCTCTTTCAGATCACCCATGACATGACTCGCATCTTTATCAAAACAGCAGGGGACTACTTTTCCATCCCAGGTGATGACACAGGAGTGCCACATTTTCCAGCATTGATCATCCAAGGGATTCTTGATGTGATACCGACCATCGGCTCCTTTGCGATAGCGTGAGTAGCGATCCTCTTTCGGAATCAATGGGCTGCCGTGCTCGAAGTCATAGATCTGAGCCGTTTTGAATATCACACGGTCCACTCCGAGTTCTTCTCCCAAAGACTCGATCTCGCTGATCTGATGCTCATTGGGACCTACTACCAAGAACTGGAAGAGCACCTCTGGACCCTTACCGTACTTCTTTCGAGCCTTGAGCAGGGTCTTTGTCCCCTCGATGACCTTTTCCAATTCACCCGACTTCCGATAGGAGGCATAGGTCTCTTGGTCGGCACCATCGATACTGATGATCATACGATCCAAGCCGCTTTCTATCACCCGCGTACACATCTTTTCGGTCAAGAAATGTCCATTGGTAGAAGTAGAGGTGAATACCTGATGGGATGCCGCATATGCGACCATATCCAAGAAGCGAGGATGGATGAATGGCTCACCTTGGAAATAGAATGTGAGATTGATCAGATGCGCATGATTATCACGGATGAATGACTCGAAGAATGCCTGATCGATACTTCCCGTAGGGCGGGAGAAGCTCCTCAACCCAGAAGGGCACTCCGGGCAGCGCAGATTACAGGCAGTGGTGGGTTCGATACTCACACTGAATGGCATACCATTCATCCGCGCAACTCCGGCACGTTGAGAACTGCGGTAGCTCCTGTATATCCGGTAAGCATTGCGCAGTTTGTGGGAGTCGAGTTTACTCGCGAATCGCCATCTATTTCTGAAACCCGTCACAAGCTCAAAGATAGACCCACACAGCTGGGTTCACGTAGCAATAATCAATTCGTTTCTTTGCGCATATGTGGGAGTCCATAGCTGGTCTTATTCTCCGGAACAGGGTCTTGATCCTGATCCTGATCTCCGTGGTGACGATTTTCATGGGCTTCCATGGTCGCAATGTCAAGGAGACCTACAAGTTCGGAGGGATCCTGCCCGAAGATGATTCTACATACATCGAGTATTCCAAATTCTTGGAGACCTTTGGAGAAGATGGTAATGTCTTGGTCATCGGCACCCAAGGTGAGGAGATATTCCAGCTGGAGAACTTTGCTGCTTGGTATCAGATGGGGGAGGATATCAAAGCCTTGGACGGTATTGATTCGGTTTTCTCCATAGCTCACTTGTTCGATCTGACCAAGAATGAGGAGCTGCAACAATTCTCCCTAGAGAAATTACTGGATGCTCCGCCTGGGAGCCAAGAGGAGGTGGACGCACTCCGTCAACGGATCAATGACCTACCCTTTTACGAGGGGCTTCTGTACAACGACAGTACCCATGCGGTCTTGATGATGGTATTCGTCAATGCCGAACGATTCAATTCAGAAAGTAGAGGAGATGTCATGGATAGGCTATTCTCCATTTCCGAGGTCTATTCGGCCCAACATATGGAATTGCGCTATTCCGGTCTCCCGCATATACGCACCTATACAGCAGCGCAGGTCAAGACAGAACTGGGAAAATTCGTGGCTTTGGCCGCCATTGTAACGGCCATCATTCTCTACCTGTTCTTCCATTCATTCAGGGTGGTGGTCTTCTGTCTATTGGTAGTCAGTATAGGCGTTGTGTGGTCTCTGGGGACCATCGAGTTGATGGACTATCGACTCAGTTCTTTGAGCGGGCTCATCCCTCCATTGATCATCGTGATCGGGATACCTAACTGCGTTTTCCTGCTCAATAAATATCACCGCGAATTCGAGACCCACGGCAACCGTATCAAGGCACTGGTACGGGTGATAGCCAAGATCGGAAATGCCACCTTTTTGACCAATGTGACCACAGCACTCGGCTTTGCTACCTTCATATTCACAGAAAGCGACCTGCTGCGTCAGTTTGGTGTGGTAGCCTCCCTCAATATCATCGGGATATTCCTGCTCTCCTTGTTCATCATCCCTATCGTGTTCTCCTATCTCCCTGAGCCCAAGACCCGCCATCTCAAACACCTGCAACGCAGATGGCTCGATACCGTGGTGAGCATACTCGTTCATTGGGTGAGGAAACGCAGAGTAGCGGTCTATATCGTAACAGGGATCGTACTG
>JABDLZ010000092.1 GCA_013001705.1 Flavobacteriales bacterium | reverse complement strand
CTCCATGGGAATGCAGAGTGGGGACTGGTGCCTGAGTACGTTGATAGGGTAGGAGGTCAAGACACTATTTTGAAGAATCCGGATACTTCAGTCATACCCAATAGTGGATATGAACAATACGATATCGCACAGAAGGTTCTCTGGCAAGCTGCTGATAGTACCTCTTTGCTTTTCAACGTCCAGTATTCGACCTCGTCTGAAGTACCGAGAAGTGACCAATTGGCAACCTATCGGGATGGGCAATTGCGTTATGCGGAATGGAGCTATGGGCCACAGGAGAGGGTGTTGATCTCATCGGAACTCGACATTCTGAGTGACAATGAGCTCTTTGATAAATGCGATCTGATCATCGCATATCAACACATCGGGGAAGACCGTATCACGCGAAACTTCGGAGACCCATGGAGATTCGTTCGACAGGAGGATGTGGACGTGTTCTCAGTCAATGGGGATTTTATCAAACGTATAGGAAACAAGGATGTTTACTTTGGTTTCGAAGCGACCAACAACACCGTTGAATCGACCGCCTACATGGAGCAGATCGAAGAAGGCACGCGTGAAGCAGGGCCTACTCGATATCCAGACGGTGGTAGCAGGATGAGCACGATGGCCGCATACGCTTCACTCAATGCCAAATTGAATGGGACATGGGTGTACAATCTGGGCTTGCGCTATAGTCATGCCTATTCCAACTCCAAGTTCAACCAGAGCGGCTTCTATGAGTTGCCTTTTGATTTCATCCTATTCGATTCGGGAGCCCTAACAGGGTCGACCAGTCTGCTCTGGCACCCGAGCGAGACCTGGGAGATAGGAGCATCAGCATCTACCGGATTCCGTTCACCCAATGTCGATGATTATGGAAAGGTCTTCGAGCGAGCGGGAATCGTGGTGGTGCCAACGGATAATCTAGAGGCAGAATACACCTGGAACGGAGAACTACGGGCTACCAAGAAGGAAGCAGAGGGAAGATATCAGTTCGAAGTTGCTGGTTTCTACACCCTGATAGATAAGGCCATCGTACAAGTACCCAGTACGCTCAACGGAATGGACTCGCTGGAATATGAGGGTCAGATGGCCCGGATCGCAGTCAATGCCAATGCAGAGCAAGCATACATCTATGGATTAAGCAGCTCGCTCACCCTGGTCCTGCATCCAGATTGGACCTGGATGACCACGGCCACTAAGACCATCGGGGAAGTGAAAGGAACCGATGCTCCATTGGCCCACATCCCTCCCTTCTTTGCCAGAACGGGAGTGGATAGAAGTGGAGAGAAGACCGGATACGGTGCCTATGTCATCTATAATGACACCAAGACCTCAGGGAACATCGCGCCTGGGCGTATAGATAATGCCGACCAAGGTCTGGATGGCGCCTTTCCCTCATGGTACTCGATCAATGCCTATGTCAACTTCAAACTGGAGAACGGGCTCAGGCTCTCCCTCTTTGTTGATAATCTGACCGATGTACACTACAAGGCCTTTGCCTCAGGCATTTCAGCACCTGGACGAAATCTCGGATTCAGCTTGACCTGCGACATCTAGGACTGGGCCTAATCCGTACATTTGGTCCATATCAACAGCCCCCACCCGCAATGAGATTCATAACCCCTTCGGTCCTCTGTGCCGGCATCCTCATGGTTGCTTGTGTTTCGGATGACCAAGAAGCTCCTACCATGACAGAAACGATAGCTCCTCAAGCCGAAAAAGTACCAGAACAACTGACCATGCATGGGGATACCCGTGTAGACGACTACTACTGGATGAAGCTCAGTGATGAGCAGAAGAATGCTGAAGAAAAGGACGAACAGACACAGAAGGTCGTCACTTATCTAGAGGCGGAGAACGAGTACACAAAAGGGGTTCTTTCCTCTACCGAAGGATTGCAACAGAAACTCTATGATGAGATTGTAGCCCGGCTCGACCCCAATGATCAATCTGTGCCGGTCAAGGTCAACGGATATTGGTATTATTCCAGATACGAAGAGGGCAAGGAGTACCCTTTCTTCTGCAGGAAAAAAGAAAGCCTGGATGCAGATGAGGAGATCATGCTCAATGGCCCGAAGATGGCCGAAGATCATGCCTACTTTGCTATAGGCGGACGCAGCGTAAGTGAAGACAATCAACTTCTGGTCTATGGCGTGGACACCGTGTCACGTAGACAGTACACTCTTTATGTAAAGAACTTGGAGACCGGGGAGACCCTTTCTGACAAGATTGAGAACACCACCGGAGGGGCCACCTGGGCCAATGACAATAAGACGATATTCTACACGGTCAAAGACCCTATGACCTTGCGCTCATACCGCATCTACAAGCACAGACTTGGTACCGATCAATCTGAAGATGAACTGGTCTACGAAGAGAAGGATGAGACCTATGGCACCTTCGTGTATAAGTCCAAGAGCCGGGAGTATCTCATCATCGGTTCCTACCAGACCCTCGCCAGTGAGTACCGCATCCTCTCTGCCGATGATCCCGATGGGGAGTGGAAGGTCTTCGAACCTCGGCAGCGGGACCATGAGTATCGCATTGCCCACTATGAGGACCACTTCTACGTGGTGACCAACTGGGACGCTAAGAATTTCCGCCTGATGAAGACTCCCGTCAATGCCATCGGTCGCGACAACTGGACCGAAGTCATCGCTCATAGGCCAGAGACTTTGCTTGAGGGCATCGAGATATTCAAAGAATTCCTGGTCGTAGAAGAACGCACTGCCGGACTCAATCAGATCAAAGTACAACGTTGGGACGGGAGTAAGGAGTATTATATGGAATTCCAAGACCCAACCTACACGGCCTATGTCAGTGCCAACCCGGAATTCGACACCCAGATACTGCGTTATGGCTACTCGAGTATGACCACTCCGAATTCTGTCTATGATTTTGACATGGTATCCAAGGAGCGGGAATTACTCAAGCAACAGAAAGTACTCGGAGGTGAATTCGACCCGGAGAATTATACTTCAGAACGCCTGATGGTCAAGGCCGATGACGGGACCGAAGTCCCTATGTCCATCGTTTACCGCAAAGGATTCAAGAAGGATGGGACCAACCCGGTCCTATTATACGGTTACGGTTCCTATGGGAATAGCATTGACCCCTATTTCAGCTCGGTAAGATTGAGCCTATTGGATCGTGGGTTTGCCTTTGCCATTGCCCATATACGAGGCGGACAAGAGATGGGCAGACAGTGGTATGAAGACGGCAAGCTCCTTAAGAAGAAGAACACCTTCACTGATTTCATCGACTGTGGAGAGTATCTGCTGGAGAACGGATATACCAGCAAGGATCACCTGTATGCCATGGGAGGAAGTGCCGGAGGACTACTGATGGGTGCCGTGATCAACATGGCCCCGGATATGTGGAATGGAGTAGTGGCTGCCGTGCCCTTCGTAGACGTGGTCACGACCATGTTGGATGATGATATCCCACTTACTACTGGCGAATATGACGAGTGGGGAAACCCCAATGTCAAAGAATACTACGACTACATCAAGTCCTATTCTCCCTATGACAACATCAAGCAACAAGCTTATCCCAACCTGCTGATCACCACCGGGTATTGGGATAGTCAGGTGCAGTATTGGGAACCCGCTAAATGGATCGCCAAACTGCGCACCCATCACCAGGGCGACAACCTGCTTCTCCTCCATACCAACATGACTGCAGGACACGGAGGAGCGAGCGGTAGATATGAGCGCTTCAAAGAGGTGGCACTCGAGTATGCATTCATGTTCTACTTGGAAGGGATAGATGCTTGAGGTAGGTACACAGAAGAGATGGTCGGTCAAGAGCGCTCCTCCCGATGAGGTGGTTGATACCCTTGCTGATTCCCTTAACATCCGTCCCGTACTCGCCAAACTCCTCGTCCAACGTGGAATCGAGGATTTCGATGCGGCACGGGAATTCTTCCGTCCTGATCTGAACGCGCTCCATGATCCCTTCCTCATGAAGGATATGGATAAGGCGGTGAATCGATTGACAAGCGCGCTGGAAGAAGGTGAGAGGATCATGGTCTATGGAGACTATGATGTGGATGGCACGACCTCGGTAGCACTGGTCTATTCTTTTCTTAAGACACAGACAGAAGCGCTCATGTACTATATCCCAGACCGCTACGCAGAAGGGTATGGACTGAGTTTCAGAGGCATCGACCGGGCTCAAGATAACGGGGTCTCAATCATCATCACCTTGGACTGCGGCATCAAAGCCATTGACAAGGTCGAATACGCCCGTGAACGGGGTATCGACATCATTATCTGTGACCATCACAGACCGGGAGATCAACTACCGGCAGCTGTGGCCATTCTGGACCCCAAGCAGGATGATTGCACATATCCCTATAAAGAACTCTGCGGATGTGGAGTCGGTTTCAAATTCATGCAGGGACTCTGCATGAAGAATGACTTGGATACCTCTCCTCTTTTCGACCGTCTGGACCTATTGGCCACGGCCATAGGAGCAGACATCGTCCCTATTACAGGGGAGAACCGCATCTTCATGTATCACGGTCTGGAAAAGGTGAATTCCGACCCATGTGATGGGATCGGTGCCCTGAAACGCGTGGCAGATGTCAAGAAGAAAATGACCGTCACCGACCTGGTCTTCATCATCGCCCCGCGTATAAATGCCGCAGGCCGGATATCCCACGGAGAGCACGCAGTCGCCCTACTTACCTCCGATGACCACGATCGCATCACTGGCGTGGCGCAAGAGGTCAATAGCTTCAATGCAGAACGCAAGGAATTGGACAGGGCCATTACGGAGCAGGCCTTAGAGATGATCGGTCAGGACCCCGCTTTGGCACAAGCGAAGAGTACGGTGGTCTTCAAAGAAGATTGGCATAAAGGAGTGGTGGGGATAGTTGCCTCGCGATTGACCGAGACCTATTATCGCCCGACCATCGTATTGACAGAGAGTAACGGCAAGGCTACAGGATCAGCACGCTCTGTCAAACACTTCGATGTGTATGAGGCTATTGATGCATGTAGCGACCTGCTGGTCAATTTCGGGGGGCATAAGTATGCAGCCGGACTGACGCTGGAGCTGGATAAAGTAGATGCTTTCAGGGAGCGATTCGAAGAGATCGTGAACAGCACCTGCAAGCCCGAATGGCTTATTCCAGAAGTGAAAGCCGACCTCGAATTGGATCTGGATGATGTAGACCGAAAATTCTTCAATGTCATCAGACAGATGGCCCCATTTGGCCCAGGAAACATGAAACCGGTCTTCTTGAGCAGGAACTGTCAGGCCAGATACCCGAAAGTGGTGGGACAGACCCATTTGAAACTACAGGTCTACCAGCGCGATGCCCAACGCGCGCTCAACGCCATCGCATTCAGTCATGGAGACAAGCTGGACCTGGTCGATTCAGGTCATCCATTCGACATACTCTACACGGTAGAGGAGAACGAATGGAACGGAATGGTCAGTCTGCAGATGAATGTGAAGGACATAAGGCCTGCAGAGTGAAAGAAGGACTATGGGACATTCACATGATCACCATAAGCACTTCCAAGACACCACGAATATCCGGGCGGCTTTCTTTCTGAATCTCACCTTCACTCTCATCGAGGTCGCTGGAGGGGTCTGGACCAACAGTGTGGCCATTCTCTCGGATTCATTACACGACCTAGGAGACACCCTTTCACTCGGGTTGGCATGGTACTTCCAGAAATTGTCCAACAAAGGCAGGGATTCTCGCTTCTCTTATGGCTATGTGAGATTCTCTGTGCTAGGTGCCCTGATCAACTCCTTCGTTCTATTGGTCGGTTCGGTCTTCATTCTATATGAGACCATTCCTAGGCTTCTGGCCCCGGAGGAGACCCATGTCGAAGGGATGATGCTACTGGCCGTTTTGGGGATATTATTCAACGGAGCAGCAGTCTTGAAATTGAAGAAGGGCACTTCGCAGAACGAGCGGGTCGTATCCCTTCACTTGATGGAAGATGTACTGGGTTGGACGGCCATCCTCATCGGGTCCATCATCATGTACTTCTACGATCTGCCCATCATCGACCCTATCCTCTCTCTGCTCATCGCTATCTACATCCTGTCCAATGTCTACAAGAACCTGAGAGGAGCCTTGATGACCTTCTTGCAGGACGTCCCTGAAGAGATAGACATCGACCAGATACGCAAGCTCTTGATGAAGCACGATACGGTGGTATCTGTACATGATCTGCACATCTGGTCCATGGATGGGGAGCATCATGTACTTACAGCCCATGTGGTGGTGCCTCAGGATATGGCACCGGTCGATGTGGAGTCGCTGAAGAAGTCCTTACGGGAGGTGCTCCATGCTGAGCAGATCGATCATGCAACCTTGGAATTCGAGCCCGAAGGGACCGATTGTGAGTACAACGATTGTTGAGTGACCTTGGTCTATCGGCCTCTTTTGGAGACCATCCACACCCCCGTGAAGATCATCAGCGTAGCACCTAGCATGGGCCAGGTGAAGACCGGCTTATCCATCCCATAGGTGCCTAGGTAGAAGAAAAGAAGTCCGAAGAGTCCTGCCAACACGGGCTGCAAGTAGATATAGCTACTCACTACATTGGGGCTGACCTTGCTCAAGGCATAAAGGTTGAGACCATAGGCCAGAACGGTCACGGCAAGCACCACATAGACCATGCTCCAGATAGATGTGCTACTGAGAGTCGACCATTCCACTTCTGAGAATTGCACCCAGCCGAAGGGGATCACGTACAGCAATCCGAACAAGAAGACCCAGGAGATGACTGTCAGCGGCCGGTACTTGAGCATCAAGGGCTTGACCATGACCAGATAGACTCCGAAAGAAAGGGAGTTGATGAATATCATCACATCCCCCTTGATACTCGCTCCCCCGACTCCGCTCCTCCCAGTGAGCAGGATCAAGGTAGTAGCTCCGATGAAGCCCAGAGCAACTCCTAATGCGCGCCTTTTTGTTATCCGCTCCCCTAGTATCAGGCTCGCCATGACAAGCACCATGATCGGATTGGTGGTCATGATGATGGCGCTATTTATCGGGCTGGTATGATTGAGGCCATTGAAAAAGAGCAGCTGGTTCAAAGCCACACCGAAAATGGCCGCGACAGCTATTCGCAACAAGTCCTTCCGCTCGACCTTTTCCCAGCTCATGGACAAGAAGATCCAGAAGACCAAAACCGCCCCGATGACCCTGAGCAGGATGAAGCCACTGGGCCCGATGATATCCGGCATAAGCCCCTTGGCCACCACATAGTTGGCACCATAGATACAGTTGACCGCAAGCAGGGCGAGGTGGGGAAGGACGGAAGACCTATTCATGACCTGGATCAGATAGATCATTATCCACACGGCCCTTTGCTTTGCCCATCCCGCATGAGTGACCCGCAGAGCCTCCCGGATAAGCGGAAAAGAAAAGCCCTAGGGCGCAGCAAAGAGATATGCTCGGGGTGTGCTGCATGATTCAGTCTTGTTGCACCGCCTTCTTGGCAGCTTCCACGGTCTTCTTCGAATTCCCGACAAAGACTTCATCTCCAATGAGTATAAAAGGTCGTTTCAAGAAAGTGTACTCCTCTAGCATGTACTTGCGATAATCCCGTTCTGACAGTTCCATCTCATTGAGGCCCATCGAGCGATACTTCATGGCCCGTTTGCTGAACAGAGCCTCATAGCTGCCCACCTTTTCTTTGATCGCATCCAGTTCCGAGGGGGAGATATTCTTCCCTTTGATGTCTTGCAGTTCGAAGTCGGACAGATCACCGAGTTCATTCATGATCCGTTGACAGGTGCTACAGCTGGAGAGGAAATAGATCTTGTTCATAGCTACGAATCTATTCCAAGCCCGCTAGAATCCACCTTCCAAACACAACTAAACCATACCTTCACCCGGTATGTCAGAGCAGCTGCAAGAGGAGGACATCAAGAAGCAGTTGAGCATTCGCAAGGTGCTCGTACCGGTGGTCATAGGCCTGCTGGCTGCCGGATATATGCTGTACTCCAGTCTTACGGCTGTGCGCTATGAGCCCAGTGACACAGGCAGCTACGAGTGGGTGGATGCTGATGGGGACGGGAAGGTCGCATTCAATGTGGATGAGGAATTCAGGATATCTGAGGATGGCTCCTACGATCGCATCACCTATCGCGATACGCTTCGCAAGATCGATTGGACGGGGACGGCCATGTTCTTCTTCTTTCTGGCGATCGTCTGTCTAGTGATTCGGGTGGGCGGCTATATAATCCGCCTGCGGGTATTGAGCTCCAAGCAGTTCTCATGGAGACAATGTTTTGATATCGTCTTGCTCTGGGAGTTCGCTTCTGCCCTCACTCCAAGTGTAGTTGGAGGATCGGCAGTGGCCATCTATTTTCTCAATCGCGAGGGCATGAATCTAGGAAAGAGCACGGCCATCGTTATGGTGACCGCTATGATGGATGAGATCTTCTATGTATCCATGGTACCACTGATCATGATCTTTGTTGGGGTCCACGGGCTATTTCCAGAGAACTGGGAACAGACGCTGTTCGGAATGACCCTCACAGCAGAAGGTCTGTTCTGGGTCGGGTACCTCTTCACATTCACCCTGCTGATGATCCTGGTCTACGCGGTATTGATCAATCCTCGTGCATTCCGCTATGTGTTGATCAAGCTGTTCAGTCTACCCTTCCTACGTAAATGGAGATACCGCATCGTGGCCTGGGGGAACGATCTCAT
>JABDLZ010000091.1 GCA_013001705.1 Flavobacteriales bacterium | reverse complement strand
GCATCTATGCGGTGGAAGTGAATAGCACCGATAAGAGGCTTGTGCTGCCTGTGATGGTCGAGTGAGCTCAAGAAGTGTAGGCTAGGTCTTCCGTTCATCCATTTTTTCATCGGATATGGTTTCTCTTACCGAAATTGGCCATATACTCATACATCCATCACCTAAAATTCTATGTCATGAAAACACGTTTCACTTCCTTGGCCTTCGTACTCTTCTTTGCATTTACGGCCTTCGCACAGGAGGATGCCCAAATGGCGGAGAAGGCCGTTCAAAAAGTCATCCAGCACAGCTATCTCCAGGGCATACATATCGAGCGGGATTCAGTGGCAGTGAGGGAGGGCTTCCATCCGGATTTCAGCATGGCCGTATTGACCTCCAAGGGTCTGAAGCGCATCAGTCTCGACAGCTGGCTCGATCGCATGAAACTCGATGGCACCAAGAATACCGCGGAGATCGAAGGAGAATTCACCTCGGTGGAAGTCTCGGGCAATGCCGCTACCGTACGTCTAGAAGTCTACAAGGATTCCAAGCACATCTACACCGACTTCTTCGGACTCTACCGCTTTCCCGATGGATGGAAGATCGTGAGCAAGCACTTCCATTCGCACTAAGCAGCTCATGCCTTTTTGGTATGGACTATTTCTCGCATAACTAAGTCACATCCGGTGTAGTGCCTGAATTACATACTACGGCCTGAGCCGCTGGCTGAACATTGAATCGGTGTACAGGCACATTTCTGAGAACAGGACCTGATCGATAGTTCACCGCAGCCCTGTGTGATCGGGGTGCGTCATTAAATGGATATATTGGAGCAGCTCATCAAAGAAGACGCATTCCAAGCCCGGCCATATGAAGAAGAAATTGATCCTCTACTCCCATCGGATACGGGAGCAACTGTGGTTCCGGCCCTTCCTCTTCTGTCTCTTCTCGGTAATGGCAGCCTTGATCGCCAATAAGGCGGATGGATTCGGGATAGAGGATATGGTGCCGGATGTGGAGCAGGAATCCATCGGTAGTCTGCTCGATATCATCTCGGCCAGCATGCTGGTGATCTCCATATTTGCGGTGACCTCGATGATCTCCGCTTTCTCCTCTGCGAGTAATACGGCAACTCCTCGATCCTTCAAAGTCGTGGTCACAGATGATGTCTCGCAGAATGCCTTGTCGGTGTTCATAGGAGCATTCATCTTCAGCATCGTTGCGACCATCGCTCTGGACAATGGCTATTACGGCAAGTCAGGAAGGTTCATCCTCTTCCTCATCACATTGACCCTCTTCGCTGCGGTCATCCTCACCTTCTTGAGATGGGTGGACCGTATCTCGCGTTTGGGCCGATTGGAACATACCATCAAGCAGATAGAACGGGTGGTCACACGATCGCTATCCAAGTATCTGGAACATCCCACGCGAAAAGGACGCGCGATCGAGGGGGAATGGGAGAATGCTCTGGCCGTGTATGCGAACGAGACCGGTTATGTGCAACATCTTCATCTGGAACTGCTACAGGAATTGGCCGAAGATGAAGACTTGAACATCCGCCTCAACTGTCTTCCTGGGAAGTTCATACATGAGAATCATCCCATCGCATACTATCGCTCGAAGGGAGAAGCGGATGTGGTGAGAATAGGGACCGAAGTGTGCGAGGCCATCACCATGGGTGAGACCAGGCATTTCGATGAGGATCCGAGATTCGGATTGATCGCCTTGACCGAGATCGCCAGTAGGGCATTATCACCGGGGATCAATGATCCCGGGACCGCCATCCAGATCATAGGCAGCCACGAGCGCCTGTTCTTCCAATGGAATTCGAAGGATGAGCAGGCAGATCGCCCTGAGGTGGAGTACGACCGGATAGAGGTGCCCGAGCTCTCGGTGGAGGATTTCTTCGAGGACGCTTTCCGCCCGATCGCCCGGGATGGAGCTGGGAATATCGAGGTCATGCTCAGATTGCAGAAGACACTGAGTTCCATTTACACCATAGCCGATCCTCAGCTTCAGAAATATGCCTTACAGCATTCTGAACAGGCCTACAGAAGAGCAGAAGCATCCATAGATGCAGAGAAGGATCTGCAGACCCTTAGGGATGCCTGTCTGTTCTTACATCGCGGTCAAGTCAGCGCATAGGGAATTTTCTATCTTCAAACTATGCCTACCACCACACCAGAACACGATGCACGCATAGCGGCTCTCACCTTTGCTTCGGTCTATCCGCATTATGTGAATAAGGTGGAGAAGAAAGGACGAACGAAAGAAGAACTCCATCAGGTGATCGAATGGCTCACCGGATTCGATGAGCAAGAACTTCAGAAACTCATCGATGAGAAGGTGACCTTCCAGACCTTCTTCGAGCGGGCAGATCTGAATCCCAACGCGGAGATGATCAAAGGGGTCATCTGCGGATATCGCATCGAGGATATCACCACACCGCTCACTCGACAGGCCCGTTATCTGGATAAGGTGATCGATGAACTGGCCAAAGGACGGGCACTGGAGAAGATCATGCGAAGCCCATGAACCGCGCAGTGGATACCTATCTGCAGGAGGGCTGCGGACGCTGTGACCATTACCGCACTCCCCAGTGCAAGGTCCATATATGGAATGAACTTCTGGTCGCCCTGCGGCAGATCATATTACAGACCGAGTTGACGGAGGAGTATAAATGGTCCCAACCCTGCTATACCTTTCACGGTAAGAATGTGATGATCCTCACCGCTTTCAAGCACCATGCGTGTCTCTCCTTCTTCAAAGGCTCCCTTCTCCCCGACCCCGATGGACTTCTGACCAGACCCGGAGCGAGCAGTCAAGCAGCGATGCAGATGAGATTCACAGATGTGGATAGCATCCTGGACAAGGAAGCGAACATCCGGTCATATATCGAAAAAGCAATCGAATTGGAGAAGCAAGGTGCCCGTGTGGCATTTAAGAAACAACCCGAAGATAGACCTGAAGAGTTGACTGATGCCTTGGAAACGGACAACGAATTCCAGAACGCCTTTGAAGCGCTCACCCCAGGTAGACAACGAGGCTATATCCTGCATTTCTCTCAGGCCAAAAGACCCGAAACACGAAGGGCACGCATCGCAAAATGGAGAGATTCCATACTACGTGGAGAAGGCATGCACGATGCCTATCGAAAAGGAAAGAAATGATGAACAGAAAGACTTATCAGAGCGAGCGTTGGTCAAGTACCGCTATAGGAATAGTCTTCGCTGCTCTGCTCCTATCCTGCATGGGCACTTCACCCGCGCCCATTGCTGAGAAGCCCTCCGTGAAAGAAGTGAAGCACGTATCGCTGGAAGCGCCAAGGGACCAAGCTTTGGAAGTCGCCTATATCGGCAACATGGGTGTGCTGGTAGAAAAAGGGGAATCGACTGTGCTCATCGATGGGCTCCATGATTTCTACAAGCCGGCCTATGCGCATCCGGATGCGGCCACGATCGATGCATTGATCGCAGGGAACTATCCCAATTTCACTTCCATCGAGATGGATCTGGTGACCCATGAACACGGAGATCACTTCGACTCGGATATCACGGCTCGATTCCTTGAGGAGAATCCTGAAGCGCTTTGCATCGTTCCCGCTCCTGTGCATGAAATGATCTCGGAAGCGGCTGTTGAGAATGAAGAAGTCATGGAGCGCGTGCTCATCGCGACCGACCAGGATGGTCCGCGCCATACGGCACATGCCGGTATCCAGATCATCTCGGCCGATTGCAAGCATTCTTATCCGGCCCGGCACAGTGCCATTGCCAATGTGGCCCATCTCATCACGATGGGAGAGACGCGTATTCTCCATGTGGGCGATACCGATCGGGACTTCCTCATCGAAACCTGCCAAGCCCTGGACCTACAGCAGGATTCCATCGACCTGGTGATCTTCCCTTCTTGGTTGCTCCTTTCTGACTGGCCTGAATTGGAGGAATACATCCTCGCTGGTCAACTTCTCGCTACCCACATCGACCCGCGAGAAGCGGAATCCAGAACCACACAGGTCCAGAAATACTTCCCTGAGGCCATCTGCCTGACCGAGTTGGGCTGGTATGGCGAATTCCCTCTCCTGTCAAAAAGCAAGGATTGAATACCTTGACCTCTTAAACCATCATACACGTAAGATGATCAAAGGCGTACATACCATGTTCTACAGTTCAGCCCCGGAAGAACTACGTGCATTCTTGAAAGATGTGATGGGATTCGATGGTCGGGATATCGGGGGCGGTTGGATGATATTCGACCTGCCCGAGGCCGATATGGGAGTCCACCCGGCCGATGCCAGCGGTCAAGAAGGTGCTCCCTCAGGCACCCCTGACATCTCCTTCTACTGCGAGGATATCGAGCAAACGGTGAAGGAAATGAAGGCCAAAGGCGTGGAATTCAAA
>JABDLZ010000090.1 GCA_013001705.1 Flavobacteriales bacterium | reverse complement strand
ATGCTGATGCATATCTATGGTTGGATTGCGAACAGGAATACCTTCCACTGGAGAACGAAGACAATTCCTTCCTTCACGCACCCTATGACGGATCTTTTGCAGTCATGATAACAGAAGGGGCATGTGTGGACACCACAGAATGTGCCACCGTCATAGCAAGTGGCCTTAACGACCTTCATGGAACCCAGGTCGACATCTTCCCCAACCCCGTAAAGGATCGACTGACCATTCGGAACCTTCCTCATGGTGAAATGGAGTGGACCATTCTGGATATTTCAGGCAGAGGGGTGCTGAACAAACAGATACAAGTGTTCGATCGCATGACGGTCGTAGATACCTCCGACCTTCCTCCAGGTGTCTACATCATCGTTATACTTCAAGATGGGATAAGGCATCGGTCCACCTTCATTAAAGAATGAAAAAAGCTCTGAATACATCGATTCAGAGCTTTTAGAAAGTGACCCGGGAAGGATTCGAACCCTCAACCCTCAGAGCCGAAATCTGATATTCTATCCAGTTGAACTACCGGGCCTTTAGAAGAGGCCTCAAAAGTAATACACCTCCTTTGGATATTCCTAGACAGGGCATACCAATTAGAAGGATATTTTCGTTGTTTGATCGTATCAGAGCCCTCCATTTTGAAGAACCTAGTCTTCCTGATCATTCTATCTCTAGCGTTCACTCAACGACCATTTGCACAGAATGCGATAGGTCAATGGGTCGATCAGTTATCCTATCAGTCGGTCGATCAGATCATCGATGACGGAGAACAACTCTATTGTCTGACGGGCAAAGGCCTGTTCACCTACGAGAAATCGAGCGGCCTACTTACCCGCATGTCCAAAAGCACAGGTCTATCCGATGTAGATATTGTCAGTGCGGCATATGCGGATCAGGTCGGTGTCTTGGTGTTGGGATATGCAAATGGGAATATCGATCTCGTCACGAGCAATGGCATCACCAATCTGGGAGATATCAAACGCTCTTCGGTCATAGGCGATAAGGGCATCTATCGCATCATAGCAGAAGGGGACGAGGCATGGTTAGCGACAGGCTTTGGCATTGTGGTCATCGACCTCGTGGCCGTAGAGGTCAAAGACACTTATTTCATCGCGCCTGGAGGAGGATCTGTAACAGTATACGACCTTATACTCGACCCCGACCTTGTCTGGGCTGCCACAGATGGTGGGATACTCACAGCGGATCGGGCATCTAATCTGGCCGATTTCTTCAACTGGAACTTGATCAGCGATATCCCATCTGCAACGGAGCCCTTCGACCAGATCGAGCGCTATGGCGACTGGGTACTGACCCACTCACTGGGTACACCTGAAGTCATCTACGCCAACGATGGCAGTGGATGGATCCCCGTACCCGGCACAGAAGGGGTGCAGACGCAGGACATCGTCCGTTCTGGAGATCAAGTGATCTTCGCCTATCGCAACTTTCTTCAAGTGCGGAATTCGCAACTGAATAATGATCTGACCGTCAATCAATACCCATTTGACGAGGGTGTCCGCTCACTCACCGGACGTTCTGATGGTCAAGGAGGCTATTGGATAGGAGATGAGAACTATGGATTGGTCCGCTATAGCTCTGCAGATGAGGTGAATTCCGTCTTTCCCGATGGCCCGCGATACGATGACAGCTGGCAATTGCACGCCTTTGACGGTAGGCTGTACATGGCCCATGGCGAATTGCAGACCAACTTCGATAATCAATTCAGCAACAAGGGCTTTTCAGGGAGGGAAGGTGCCCAATGGATCACCTATGATGACCAGCTGATCGATGGTTCGGTCAGAGACCTGGTGGATGTTCGTATCGACCCCTTCGATCCCGATCTAAAATACTTCGCTGCCTTCTTCGGTGGAGTGCTTCAATACGATTCTTCCTCGGATGAATACGTATTGTTCAGTGAAGAACAGAACAACGCCAATTTAGAGCCGAGCACCCTGAATCCGGACCGGATACAAGTGGGAAATCTGGCCTTCGACATCAGTGGGAACCTCTGGGCCACCAACAACTACACGGCTGAACCCTTCAAAGTCCGGACACGTGATGGAGAATGGAAGGCCTTTGGCTGCCCAGGTGTCATTTCCGGAAACACACTGTTGGGAGAGATGGTCGTTACGGAGAGCGGGCAGACCTGGACGGTACTCCCAAGGGGCGTAGGATTACTTCTTCTGCAGCATGGAAATGACCTGGAAGATACCGACTCTCATCAGTGCAAGACATTCGGGACAGGAGTGGGGGACGGGGCCCTACCCACGACCACCATATTCTCCATTGCCGAAGATCGGGATGGGGAGATATGGCTAGGTACCGCAGAGGGGCCAGTGGTCAATTATAATCCACTCTCCATCTTTACGTCAAATCCTGCAGACTTCCAATCCATACTGGTAGAGAGAGACGGGAATGTAGAGCGATTGCTAGGAAGTGAATCCATCACTTCCATCGAGGTGGATGGAGCCAATCGCAAATGGATAGGCACGCTCACCGGAGGGGTCTTCCTCCTCTCCTCCGATGGGACCGAAGAACTACTGCATTTCACCACATCCAACAGTCCTCTCTTTTCCGATGTGATCAAAGACATAGAAGTGGACCCCGTGACAGGAGCAGTACACATTGCCACGGACAAGGGCACAGTGACCTACTTCGGAGATGCGACTCAAGGCGGTCTGGAAAACGAGTGTTTCGATGTCTATCCCAACCCCGTGCGTCCCGGCTATGAGGGGGTCATCACCCTAGACGGACTTGTGAGGGACAGCGAGGTGAAGTTCACCGACTTGGCCGGGAATATCGTATTCCAATCTATTTCCAACGGAGGCCGGGTCACATGGAATGGAAGGGATTTCTCAGGCAACAAAGTGGCTACCGGAGTCTATTTTGCCTTGGTCTCCGACTCGGAAGGGGAGAGCAGTTGTGTGACCAAGCTTCTATTCATCCGCTGATCTCTACGATGTGCTCAGCAAGACAGAGGGCATAGTACTCCATTCCATCAAGCAGGGTGAGCGAGGGCGAATTGTCAAGATCTATACACGTACGAAGGGATTGATCCCATTCATCGTTCGCAGCACACAAAGCAAGCGTAAAGGCGATTCATCCGGGCTGCTCATGCCCTTGCGGGTCTTGGACTTGGAGGTGGACATACGCGAAGGACGCTCTCTCCAGACCATTCGTTATATGTCAGCAGCTGAGAATCAGTTCGCTCTGTACAATTCTCCTTTGAGAAGCAGTATCGCACTCTTCATCGCAGAAGCATTCGTAAAGAGTATCGAGGAAGAGGATAACTCAGAAAGTCTCTATCAGACCCTTTTGAAATGGACCCGGAAGCTGGAGAAGGCCGATGCACTGGCTGAAATCCCTATTCGATTCTTACTGGAACTCAGTGAGCCATTGGGGTTTCAACCTCATGCGGAAACACAAGGACCCTACTTCGATCTGAGAGAAGGCGTCTTTCAAGACCACCCACCCCATCACCCCGACTTTTTAGACGGGGAGATATCTTCATCTTTGCGGGCCTATCTCGGCACAGAGATTGTGGCAACCCATGCCATCAGTAAAGAGCTAAGAAGAAGATTGCTGGAAGGACTCGTGATGTATTATAGGATACATATCCCCCAATTCAAGGGATTGAGCTCTTTTGAGGTCTTGAGAGAAGTGTACAGTTTATGAGAAGAGGATTCTTGGCCCTGCTAGGGCTGCTTGTCGCATATGGGTGGTCCGCCCAGCAGATCACAGTCAAAGACCTCGTGTCCAATGCCCCCATTGAAGGAGCGGTCATCTTCTCAGAAGCCCGTACTGCCTTCTTGAAATCAGACAGCAAAGGTCGGGTAGATATCACCGCTCTACTTCCTTGTGACTCTATCTTGATAACCCACGTAGCCTACGAATCGCAGGCCGTTTCCACCTCGCTTCTCAAGAGAAGCCCATTTACCGTGACTATGATGCCCACGGTCATCCAGATGCCCACCTTCGAGTTGAAGGCGGCCAGAGAATCCTTTTTCGAAAGCCCCAAGCAGATGGTCACCCTTTCAGAGAAGGCCATGGAGACGACCCAACCGCGCACTACTGCTGACCTACTGGAACGGAGCGGGGAGGTCTTTGTCCAAAGAAGCCAATTGGGAGGGGGAAGCCCGGTCTTGAGGGGATTCGAGGCCAACCGCATCCTCTTGATGGTCGATGGAGTGCGACTCAACAACGCCATCTACCGGAGCGGGCATCTCCAGAATGCCATTACAGTCGACCCCTATCTGCTGGAGCGAACAGAGGTGATTTTCGGCCCGGGCTCGTTGATCTACGGGAGTGATGCTCTGGGTGGAGTCATTCACTTCAGGTCCAGAAGACCCAAGACCCTGCCCTACAGTAGGAAGAAGACATCCCTCCGCTTTGCCCAGAAGATGAGCACCGCCACCGAGGAGAGTGCCAGTCATCTCGACTTCGAGTATTCAGGCGATAGATTGGCATCCTTGTCCTCATTCACCTTGACACGATTCGGCAAACTACGTATGGGCGAGAACAGACTCCATGGGGATGCAGAGTGGGGAC
>JABDLZ010000089.1 GCA_013001705.1 Flavobacteriales bacterium | reverse complement strand
ACATCTTTCTGCGAGATCTGACCGATGAGCTTCCCCTCTTCCAATACGGGGAACCTTCGGATCTTCATATCTAAGAACTGCTTGGCTGCTTCGAAGATGTCCTTATCGGGCTCAATGGTCTTGACCTCGGCCTCCATATGATCGGCCACCTTCTCATTATCCTCTGGAGAATTGTGATACTTGGCTTTGACCACCTGTTTGAGACAATCCCCTTCGGAGATGACCCCCACCAGTCGACCGGTATCATCCACGACCGGACCACCGGAGATATTCCGTTTCACCAGTTCATCCATGACCTCTCTCACCGATTGATCGGGCCGGAAAGTGATCAGGTTCTTGGTCATGTATTGCCTGACGGTGATACTCTTACTTGGGCCCGGTTTGGTCTCGGAGACTTTGCGGGTCTTGAAATTCTCTGGTGCCTTCATGTGTCGTGATCTTGTGTTGCCCTAAGATAGTGAAATCCACCTCATCTGTCATATCAGCAGGCTACAGCCCCGGATGTCACTGTGGTCGAATCGGCCCAATATCTCGAAGGATTCATCCCTATGCAACCTGCCCAGATCATCGCTAGCGATGAAGGGACAGGAATATATATTGGCCAGATCCAGGATATCCACCCCACCTGTGCGGCCATCCCCCATCCGCTCTCTGGGGTCGGTGGTATTGCGTACCAGCACCTTCATCCACGAGGGCGATTCGAAACGCCCATCTCTCCGGGCATAGGCTTGGGAACAGAGTTCGGTCATGCCGTACTCGCTGTGTATATACTTCACACCGAATCCCGCCTGCAATCGCAGGTGTACTTCCTCCCGTATCAGCTCCTTCCTTCTCCCCTTCATCCCTCCGGTCTCCATGACGATCAGATCAGGAAAGGACAAGGGATGGCCTTCCACCAGATCGAGCAAAGCATAGGTGGTCCCTATCAGCAGGGTGCGTTGCCCTTTAGCATGTAAGTCTTGCAGGGTCTTTCTCAGTTTAGCATGATCATCTAGGATGAACTCACTCTGTGGATGCCCTGAGCGATCGATCAGCTCATGGACCATGTAGACCAAGGAAGAATCGCCCTGCTCGATATAATTAGGCAATAAGGCCAATATGCACAGGTCTGATACCGGTCCGTAGACCCGCTCGAATCCCTGCATGAAGCTCTGCTCATAGATGGAGATATCGGCCAGATGATGCTTGGATCGTGTCTGTCCTGTAGTACCGCTGCTCATGAAGGTCTTCTCTACCTCCATATCCTCCAGCATCACTTTATGATACTTGAATGCGCTGATCGGCAGACAGGGTATCTCTGTATAATGCTCCGGAAGCACAGGGTCTAGGAATTGGATGAATTGTTTGTATACCGGATTGAGGATCAGGTGGACGTAAAATATCCGCAGCGCCAGGTCGTTGAATTCATGATCATTGGAGATCTGAAAGACCTCTTGGTGCAGCGCTCTGATCTTCGTGATACTCATTAAGTAACTTTGCTGATGATGACAAAGGCTATAAAAGTAGGTCTTGGGTTGATAGTAGTCATGGCATGTTTCTATGCCTGTGACAAGGATAATTCCTTTCCCCCGACCCCTTACATCGAGTACGAGGGCGTGGAGTTGATCCCGGATACGGCCATCATCCAATTGTACTTCCGCGATGGCGATGGGGATATCGGCTCATTGGACAGCGATGGATGTCCCCCTTATGATATCTACTTCGATTATGAAGAAATGGTAGATGGCGAATGGACTCCGGTCGATCGCGATTACAACTGGTGTGTCAACAGTCTCACTCCTCAAGGTCAGGACAAGACATTGGAAGGGGACATCTTCGTTTCTGCCAGTCTGGTGAGTTTATCTGAGAATCAGGACAGCATACGCTTCATCTTGCACCTGCGTGACCGTGCGGGTAATGAGAGCAATGCCGTGACCACCCCCCTTATCACTCCCTGAGCATCTCCACACTTCGGAAGACCGGATACCGGTCATGTCCCTCCTCATAGTATTCCGAGCTGCGATAGATGTAGATCAATTGGCCCCACATACTTTTCGCAAAGGCCTCGTCTTCTTCCTTCTTTTTCAAGAACTCGGACTTCAGTTCGGGATCCTTATTCAAGATATCCAAGGCCATGTCTTCAAAGACATAGGGTGAGAACCATTCCTTCTGTTGCAGTACCGCATCGAAGAATCCCCATGCAAAGAAGGAATCCTTGGCCCGTGGTTCGAGTACATTGACCAAGTAGCGTTTGGCTCGCTGCCGGGTAGGTACGATATAATCTCCTTTGAAGAAATTCACCTCCTGTTTCTCAGTGCGCGTTATCACCTCACTGTGCAGATAATGCCCCTCATAGGGCCGCTCGGAGCTTTCAAAAGATTCGATATAATAGCTCTCCACCACGATGGAAGTATCCTGTTCCAATCGTTGCATCTCCACTCCATTCCATTCCAAGCGCTCGATCACCTCTGCCCAGGCCTGAGGGATATAATAGTAGTCAGGTATCACCACCTCATCGCTTCCCAAATAGTTTCTCCAGTAGGGAATCTTCCCTTCCCAGATACGCGATCGGTCATAGCGTATACGCTCCAGACCGGTGACCTCACTGGTGAGGTATTCCACTTCGAATCCTCTGAAATCGATGGAATCGACAGTGAGGGTATCCAGCTCAAAGTCCAGGTGCATTTTACCGAGTGAGAGCGTATTTCTGTCTGCCTTCTGCTTGTTCTTGACCAAGGCGGTGTTGTGGTCCGAGCTATATCTCGTCACTCCTAGAAGGAAATGATAGGTGGCCAGTACACGGTCCCTGTAGGGTTTCAGCATGTGGGCCTCTGTGGTGAAACCGTAGCAGTTGAAGAGTCCAGCATATCCGGTGCTGTATCTGGGCCAATCGGGGAATTCCACGATACCCTGCTCAGGGGTCCGCCCGACCAGATTCATATAGGGGACCATGGGATAATGCGGTTCCATAGCCTCATAGAGGGCTTCGGCCAGTGGGCGGTCATAGGTATGGGCCAGGTGCTGATCGATCATCTGCGATTGACTCTGGATCAAGGTCATGGTGTAGGGGTAGTCTGCACCGTTGGAGGTATGCGTGTCCACCAGGATCTCTGGGTCCAATTCATGGAAGATGCGGTAGAAGGTGCGGGCATTCCGGCTATCTGCCTTGATGAAATCTCGATTAAGATCCAGATAACGGGCATTGCCACGGAACCCCTGCTCTATAGGGCCCTCCTGATTGGCCCGCGTACAGCAGGAGCGGTTCAGGGCGCCACCCACATTGTACATGGGGATAATGGCCAAGTTGATCCGGTCCAGAATGGGCGAGTCCTCGCGTAGGAGTTGTTCTACGAGCATCAAGGAGGCATCTACCCCGCAGGATTCTCCGGGATGTATGGCATTATTGATCAAGACCGTGGGTAGATTCTCGCTCATTGAACCGGCCGTGAAGAGATGTATCGGTCGTCCACTATCGCTCGGTCCCATCTCACGAAGCTCACATTTCAGATAGGTGTCGGTCAGATGCGTATACGCCTCTATGACCTCATCATGGGTGAGGGAGTATCCATCTTCATATTTCAATTCCAACTGGGCGGCCAAGGGTCCACCGCTTAGCATCACCGTCAGAAGGACTAGAAGTTTGGAATTAGTTGTCATCTTTTGAATCAGCATTCTTGCGTTTCTTCAGTAAGAGGTCCTTCATCTGGCGATAAACTTCCAACTCTTGATTGAGATTCAGATCGCCATCTCTCTCATCCACCTTTGCTTCCAACTCACCGATCTTCACCTCCAATTCCTTGATGTCTAGCTTTTCTTTCTCAAGCCGCTCAGCCAAGTCGGCCTTGTCGAAGATGATCTTCTCCACCGCACCATTGTCCTCATCCACAGCATGTGATAATGCTGGGATGTATACCTTTTCTGTGACCACGCGCTGATTCATGAAAGTAGGTGAGACGATCTCTATATCCGCTTCATGCAGGGCATCCAGCATGGCTTTGTACAGCTTTGATTTCATGCTGAGGATGCTATTGATATCCTCCAGTAGTCCATGCACCTGATACTCCACGGAGAAATCTCCCAGACCGAGTATGAAGACAAAAGGGTTTTCTAAGCCTACGGATTCGGCCGCTTTGAGCAGGGCCTCTTCAGCATCTTTACGCTGGACGTCATATCCCAGGGATACCGATCCGGTGAGAATGGTCCCAGAAGGGCGTATGACCTTCACTGGTTTAGTGGCCAAGAACAAGTTGGGGATGGTCTGCAGGTTGCGGTCCTCTGTCTGGATCTCGGTGTGGAAGAGACGCCTATCAGTCACCTTACCGAAGTAATTCTCTGTACGTATGAAATCCCCTACCTGGAAATGGTTCACGATACGCATCATCAAAGCGGCCAAGGCATTACCGAAAAGCGTGGTCGAGCTCAGGGCCAATGCGGCAGATACAATGATGCCTATAAAGCTCAATATCTGACCTTTCATCTCATCACTGATGGGCAAGGCCATGAGAATGATGATACTCCCGAAGAAGGCGAGAAGGGCCAAGACCAGTCTGCGTATGGTCACGAATTTGCTCCCAGCTGGGAACTGCCGTGTGAGCAATCGATGGGCGAGAAGATAGACCACGCATACGATGAGCACGGCCAGTGCACTCCCTCCTAGCCCTTCTACAGATTCCAGAAATTGCTCCATGAATCAAATGTAATCAATAGCCCCACCCTCCTATCCACTCACCGCTCGTACAAGAAATGGGCTGATCCAGTGCCCATAACTCCTATTTTTACGTCCATGGAATTCAGCGCAGGCGAGATCGCCCAATTACTACAAGGTTCGGTAGAAGGCGATCCTGAAGTCAAGGTCAACGACATCTCCAAGATAGAGGAAGGTAGACCCGGCACGCTCACTTTTCTGGCCAATCTCAAGTATCAGGAGCACATCTACGACACCGGGGCATCTATCGCTTTGGTCAATGCGGATTGGAAAGCAGAGCGCGACCTCCCGAATTCCCTCACCTTGATACGCGTAGCAGATGCTTACTCCAGTCTGGCCACCCTGCTAGATGCCTATAACAAGAGCCAGCGCGTGGAGCGCCACGGAATAGAATCCTCAGCAGTCATCCACGAGAGCGCACAGGTGGCGGATGATGCTTACATCGGTGCCAATTGTGTCATCGGTCCCAATTCTACAGTCTCCTCGGGTGCAGCGATCATGGCCGGCACGGTCATCCATCACGATTGCAGCATTGGAGAGAAGACCCGTATCGAATCCAATTGTACTATCTATGATCAGTCTGAGATAGGCAAGGAATGCATCATCCATGCAGGAGTGGTCATCGGAGCAGATGGATTTGGATTTGCTCCTAGAGGGTCGGGATACGATAAGGTACCTCAGATCGGAAAAGTGATCATCGAAGACTTCGTGGAGATAGGTGCCAATACCTGCATCGACCGAGCGACCATCGGAGCCACGGTCATCAAAGAAGGCGTCAAACTGGATAATCTCATCCAAGTGGCCCACAATGTGGTGATCGGGGAGAATACCGTGATCGCTGCTCAGACGGGTATCGCAGGATCGACCAAGATCGGTAAGAACTGCATGATCGGAGGTCAGGTGGGTATCATCGGGCATATAGAGATTGCCGATGAGGTCAAGATAGCGGCACAATCGGGTATCGGCCATGCCATCCCAGAGAAAGGGACCATCATGCAAGGTTCACCGGCCATTGCCAATCGGGATTTCAAGCGCGCTTACGTCAATTTCGTAAAATTGCCGGACCTCAAAGAGCGTATCGTGAAGCTGGAGAAGCGTCTCGATTCCGAAAAAGACCTATGAGCGACAACCAAAAGACGCTGAAAGCCCCCATCCGATTCAAGGGTATAGGGCTTCATACCGGGCAGATGGTAGAGATGACCATCGAACCTGCCGAAGCCGACTCAGGATTCAATTTCCAACGGACCGATCTAGAAGACGGACCGGTCATACCCGCTCTCGTGGCCAATGTAGTGGACACAGCGCGGGGAACTACCATTGCCAAAGGCGAAGCGCGTATCTCAGTGACCGAGCATGTGCTGGCCGCCCTCTATGGAATGGGTATAGATAATGCCCTGCTCAAACTCGATGGCCCAGAAGTGCCCATTCTAGATGGGAGTGCGCAACCCTTCATCGAAGGGATACGCTCTGTAGGGATCGAAGAGCAATCGGCAAAGAAGAACTACTTCTGCATCAAGCGGAATCTCTATTACGAGGATGAGGATGGCTACTCCGAGATGTTGGCCGTGCGCACTCCGGGTGAAGAGTTCAGGGTGACTGTCATGGTCGATTATAATTCCCCTGTGCTCGGCACGCAGCACGCCAGCATGTATCATCTGGAAGAATTCGAGACCGAGATCGCCAGCTGCCGGACCTTCGTATTTATGAAAGAACTGGCCGCACTGGCCAAAGCAGGACTCATCAAAGGCGGTGACCTGGACAATGCCATCGTATTGGTAGAGCGTGAGTACAGCGATGAAGAGATCGCTGATATACTCGAGGCCATAGGTAGACCTGAACTGAAATCGGATGTCAAAGTTGAGGGTATCGGGGTCCTCAATACCGTTCAGCTCAAGTACGAGAATGAGCCGGCACGCCACAAGCTATTGGACATCATAGGTGACCTGGCATTGGTAGGCAGGCCCATCAAAGGCCATATCCTCGCAGCACGACCCGGACATCGTTCCAATGTGGAATTCGGGAAGATGATCCTCGAAGCCATCAAGAAAGAGGAAAAAGAGCCCACTTTCGATCTCAGCAAAGAACCCGTGTACGATATCAATGCGATTGAAGCCATGCTGCCTCATCGCTATCCTTTTCTCTTGATCGATAAGATCATCGAGATCACCGAGGAGACCATCATCGGGGTCAAGAATGTGACGATGAACGAACCCTTCTTCCAAGGGCATTTCCCTCGAAATCCAGTGATGCCGGGAGTACTTCAGGTGGAGGCCATGGCCCAGGTAGGAGGCATCTTCGCCCTACACGATAAGGAGGACCCGGAGAATTATACCACCTATTTCCTGAAGATAGACAAGGTGCGATTTAAGCAGAAGGTCATCCCGGGAGACACCATCGTATTTGCCTTGAAACTATTGAGTCCCATACGCAGGGGTATCGTACATATGAATGGCAAGGCGTATGTGAATGGCAAGGTGGTCAGTGAATCAGAGATGATGGCCCAGGTAATCAAGGATCAAGCATGAGCGGAATTAGCCAAATGGCCCAGGTACATCCCGATGCCCGCATTGGTAAGGATGTGACCATCGAGGCATTTTCTTCAATAGCTGCTGATGTAGAGATCGGAGACGGGACATGGGTAGGTCCGAATGTCACCATCATGGATGGCGCGCGTATCGGGAAGTCATGTAAGATCTTCCCAGGAGCGGTGATCAGTGCCATACCGCAGGATCTCAAATTCAAAGGGGAAATGACCACCGCGGAGATCGGTGACAACAGTACTATACGTGAATGTGTGACCATCAACCGGGGTACTTCTGATCGTATGAAGACCCAAGTCGGTAGTGGATGTCTGCT